>JAOZVK010000001.1 GCA_029938185.1 Bacteroidales bacterium
ATGACAAAATAATGACGCAAAATAGGGCAGTTATTTGATACCTGTTCCTTAATACTTTTACTAATAATAGTTAGTAATACAGCTAATGGACAAGAAGGTCTTGATTCATTGTTTAAAGAAATAGATAAAGAAAGAGATAAGTGTAGAAAAAAACGGTCAAAAAAAATACCAAAAAAACACAAAATATCTTGATATTATTATAGATAATGATATTAATAAAATTTACAATTATACTAAAACAAGATTTCTTTATATAGATGGAATTTCTAAATTTAAATTCACTAAAGAACTAAATAAATTGACTGATTTGGAACTATTAGTAATTTTGACTACTTATAAAGTAGCCACATTTAATTTTTTGAAAAATATAGTAATAAAACTTACATTTGCAACGACCCAGCATCAATGACCGATTTTTCACTGGTGCATAATAGCCCGTAAAGTAGCATGGTCTGAGTATGTTCTGAAAATATTATTGGTGAATTTTTGAGTTTATCCAGCTTAATAAATATCCCGCATGTAAGAATATAAGAGCTTACATACATACTCACGTTGGGTCAATTTTTATTTAAAATTAAATTATCATGGCGAAAAAGCAAAAAAAAAAGTAAGCAAGCAAGATTTTATTTCTATGCCAGTTGTTAATCCTCATGCGGCAGGAATTGATGTTGGCGGGAAATCTCATTTTGTATGTGTATCACCGAAAAATGTTAAAGAATTTGGAGCATTTACAGACGATTTACATTCTATTGCTAGACACTTAAAAATGCACAAAATACGAAGCGTAGCTTTAGAATCTACGAGTCCGTATTGGAAGCAATTATTTGTGTTATTGCAAGATTATGATTTTGAAGTAACCTTAGTAAATGCCCGTCATTTAAAAAATGTCAAGGATTTGGAAACGAGAGTTTTCAACCAACAGATGTTCTTGACAGTAAATGGATACAGTTGATGCATAGTATTGGTATTTTATCAAACAGTTTTCAGCCTGATAGTTTTACAGAAGAATTGAGAACTTATAGTCGTCAGCGTCAATATTTAGTAAGAAATTCTTCTCGTTATATTGCAAAAATGAAAAAAAGTTTAATTTTGATGAATATCAGATTAGACAATGTATTGCGAGACATTACTGGAAAATCCGGACTTGCAGTAATTGAAGCGATTATTTCGGGCGAGAGGAATGCCGATTCATTGTCTTTACTTTTTGATTCCCGTGTAAAAGCCAATAAAACGGACATCAAAAAAGCACTCACAGGGAACTGGAAAAAAGAGTATATCTTTGAATTGGATCAAAGCTACGAGTTCTATAATTTTTATTGGAAAAAAATACAAGAATGTGATGCGGAACTTGACTTTTTATTAGAAAATTATATGACAGACCAAGAAAAAAGAACATCAAAGTCTCGATTAGAATATTCAAAAAAAAAAAAGAAAAATCACAAAAATGAAACAGATGTAGATGTATTGGCTTATGCTTATCAAATGTCAGGAGGAGTTGATTTAAGCGAGATACCTGGAGTTGGAACAGGACTGATTTTAAGTTTAACTTCTGAAATTGGGTTTAATCTAAAAAGCAGTTTTCCAACCTATAAGCATTTTTGTTCATGGCTTGGTTTTGCTCCTAATAATAAAATTTCGGGAGGAAAGACATTGAGTAGTAAAACCCCAAAGATTCATGGAAATATTAAAAAGGCATTTATGGATGCAGCTAATGCTGCCGGAAATTCACAAACACCTTTGGGTGATTTTTTCAGGGGGATTGCCTATCGAAAAGGAAGACCCGTTGCTATTATTGCAACTGCAAGAAAAATAGCAATTGCCGTATTTGTAATGTTAGACAAAAAAGTTCCTTATCAATATTCGCACAGCCAGAAAAAGCAAGAAAAATTAAGGAAAAATCAATTAAAAAATTTAAAGAAAAAATTATCGAAACTCAAACTATCTGAAGCAGAACTCGCTGAAATGACAGCAAATTCTACAAGCTAAAGAATTTCAAAAATATTAAGTCGCATTAATTGCCATATTTTTGGCTTAATGGAAAAATTATGTTTAATTGTGAAGGGCAGAGTTTTATGTAAGAAACAAACAGGTGTAAAGAGATTGTGGATAATAATGAGACAAAAGACGATAAACTTGAATTAAAATATAACTCGTTAAAAGAGTTTTACAAAGAAACAGTCAAATTTATTAACGAACAAGACGGAGGCACTATTCCAGACATTGATGAAGAGAAGTATTTAGAGTTTTTCTATATAAATGCTACAGATGAACAAAAATTGTCTGATATTATAATAGAATAACAACCATGTCATTTACATGGTTATCAGTGGTTACCATTATAACTTTACAAAGTGTTGATTCTATACAATGACTTATATAATATAATTTTCATAATTTATTAAATACCTTTAGACATGATATATAGATGGGGTTTAAATGCAAATATTTTCCTAAAATGCCATAGACAATAATACCTTAGGTAGCATATGCTTCTCAGGTAAATAGATTATTATCTATGGCAATTGAAAAATTATCTCAATTTTATGTTATGCATAAGCAATATTAAATGGGTAGAAGACCTTATTTACTAATCAATTCAAAATCAGTTCGTCTATTTTGTTTTTTCCCTTTTTCAGTTTTATTATCGGCAATTGGTTTGTCAGGTCCATTTCCGACTATTACAAATCTATTTTTATCAAAATCGTGAACTTCAATAAGATAATTTGCAACAGCAGTTGCACGCTTTTTTGATAACTCTTTATTAACGGCTTTACTTCCTACATTATCTGTATTTCCTTCTATACGAATACGTGCATTTGCAAAAGATTTTGCAATATCAAGGAATTCATTATCAATTATATATTTCATATTCTCATCAAGTGTTGATGTACCCGAAGCAAATGTTATTCTTACACGTTTTGTTGATATTGCTTCAGCATTAGTTACATCTTCGGTTATTTCACTAAACTTAACTGCTCCTTCAGCCTCATGCCCTGCACCTGTTAAGTTTATTGATGATATTATAGATGAGTTGCCTATAAGTCTCCAATTTTGGATTTTATCTTTGATATAATTTGCTTTTTTATATTTTATATTCATTTTGTTGTATATCTCTTCTCCTGTTATACCACTATAATCAGAGTTTAATCCATAAAAATTTAGGTTATCGCCATATGTACATAACCTTGTATTATTTATTGCACCTAAACAAAATTCTTCGCTTTGATTTAAACCTTTTGCTAAAATTTTTGCTGCTTTATTTTTATTTTCATCTGATGAGTTTATTTCAGAAGCTCCAATTAACCACCCTTCAACAAGCCCTTTTATTTCTTTTCGATTTTTTTCAAGAAAATTTTTCTTAACAACAAAAACATCTGCAATTATATAAGAAGCTTCTTTTGTGCTTTGTAATATTTTTGAACCTTTTACTTTTTTTATACAATCGGCATCATCTGGACTCCATACAACAGCAGCATCTACTTGCCCTGTTTTAAACATATCTGCTGCATCTATTGCACTTGCTACTTTTACAACTTCAATATCAGAATATTTCATATTAGAAGCATCAAGTAGCCATAATAGAAAAGTATGACTTGGAGTCATTTCTGCAAATGCTACTTTTAGTCCTTTCAAGTCGCTAACTTTATTAATACCTCTTCTTACAACAATTGCATCTCCACCTCTTGACCAATCAGATTGCATAATAACTTGTGGTTCAAAATCTTTAAGTCCATTTACTTCAGTTGTAAAAGCATCAATTGTAGCCCATAGCAGGTCTACTTCATCTGCTTTCCATGCACTTCTGGAGGCATTAAAATCATCTAGGACTTTAAATTCAACCATAAATCCATATTTTTTATAAAATCTTGATTGTTTATTTGCATTAAAGCCTTCATTAAAAAACTGTCCTCCAGCATAACCTCCCCATGTTACCACTCCTATTTTAATTACTTTATCGCCCTTACTTACATTATTGTCTTCTTCTTCTGAATTGTTATCGGTTGTATTATTTATACTACCATCTGGTATAATATATTTTTTTAATGGTGTATAATACACTAATGCAGCAATGCCTCCAACAACTAATACAACAATTAGAAGTTTCGAAAATGGTGTTAATTTGTTTTTCATATGATTTATATTTTTTATGGCTCTTTGAGCCTTTTTATGTTACTTACGCCTTAATATACTTAGTTTATAAACAATTACTTATTTTAATATAATACAAAAATTTAATTTTTTAATCAAAAAGATTAGAGTAGTCACTAATATTACCAATATCCTTAGGTACATCTTTAGTAATATTTTCTTCTTTTTTCAAATCTTTAACTTCAGGTTTTTCGCCAAGAAGGAATGACATTCCTTCACTTTCCATTTTTTCAAGTAAAGCTAAACCTTCTTGCTCATATACACCATTCTGAAGGTCTACACTATCAATAAAACTGCCCGAAATTTCGATAAACCTTTCCATTTCGCCAATTTTATTGTGAACGTCTTCTACAATAGCTTCTGTTGCTAAATCGAATATTTGCTTTTTATCAGGATCTCCACTAATTATATTCATAGCTCTTTTCATAGCTGTATGACCTGCTTTAATAGCTTTTGCTTCTTGTTTACGCATTCTTACTTCGTTTTCAGTATCTTTAATAAGATAACCCGAGTTTGTATGTATTTTTGACAAGACTCTGTACAAAAGTTCCATCTTGTTAAGCAATGCTCTGTATCTTGTATTTGAATCTTTTAGTCTACCATATTGGCGTGTATTTATTGCTACAAGTTCCATATTACCTTTTTTCTTTGCTTGCTCAGCCATTTTAAGATTTTGTTCCATCTCCTTTTTGTTCTGAGCAATTATTCTGTTCAGCTTCGAAACCTGACCTTTAAGTTTAGCAATATGAGTATTCATTTCTTTTAAATTCTTATATAAATAATCAATATAAGATTCTAAAATTTTTATAGGATTAATTTGTACAAAAACTCCTGTAACCCATCTCATTACACTTTTGTACATATACCAAATCAGATTACGGAATTTTGGGTCAAGCAATACATAAACCATCACAGCCAATACTGCAAATAATGCAATTGTAGTAATCAGACTTGTTAGCAATGATTGTATAAAAGCGAAAATCGCTACATGATAAATTAATAGAACAACTACAATACCTATTAAAAAGATGATACCGGTTGCTCCTTCTGGTCGCTTCCAAAATGATTTTATTTTTTGTTTTATTTCTCCGTTAAGCATAATTTTATTTTTATGTTAGGTTACTAAACTTTAAATGGTACAATTATTTAATGATACAATGGTACAAAACTTTGATTAATAATTGATAACCATTTGTTAATGTTAAAACTACATCAGTTTAGAGTATATATATAAGTATTCTTACAAAAGTTTTTCGACATTTACCTATTCATAATTTACTGATTAATTTGCATTTGTACTAATGCGTAAGCAACTATAAATTAGGTCGAAGACCTAAGGGATTGATTTAAGTTTTTCTATTTTAGATACTATTTGATTGGCAACAACCATAAAAGTAGTTTTAAAACTACTTTCAGTTTTGCTTATTTTAGACATTGAAGTATTTATATCGTTTTTAATATTCTGTATTTCTTGTTTACTTTCATTAATTTCGTGAGTAAGTTGTGCTATTTTATTAGCTTTATCTTTTATTTGTTTTTCAATATTTTCAATTGATTTTTTCTTTTTATTTACTTGTCCGTCAGTTTGTTTTTTTAGAGCTTCATTAAACTTATCTTTTTCATTAGTAAGTATTTTTAAATAATAGTCCGCTGTTTCTATTACTTTTTCTTTTGTTAGACCTTTTGTTGATAAGGTTGCCAAAACTGTTTGCATTTTTATAGTTTCTTCCAATGGAATATTTTTCATAGCTTGGAGAGCTTCAATAAATTCCAAATAATCATCGCCAGGTAAATTTGCATCATAAATAGCTTTTGTCAGAGAATCAAATATTTTTTGATTAAACTCACCTTTGCTATTTTCTACTTTCGGCTTATTAATTTTTGTTGTTTTCTGCGAATATTGAGTTGTTGTTTTTTTAAGCTCAGGTTTTTTTGGTTCAACTTTGTCTTTTACTACTTCTTCATTTTTTTTAGTAATTTCTTCAACTTCCTCATCTGAAACGAAAAAGATACTTTTTAATTTATTTAAATCTATTGCCATAATTTTAGTATTATTTATATATGCAAATATATAAATGATTTTTATTTATTACCAATTGGTTTATATTAATTTTATAAAAAATTATTTTTGTTTATAATGAATTAGCTTAGGAAATGACGAATTATAAGGCAAAGCGGTCAGACCGGTGTACTTTTGTCCAACTTTAAACGGGTAGCCTAAACTATGCAATGTATTTTATTGCTTTTTCCCTTTCATGGCGTTCTTGCTTACGAATGCATTTATACATAGGGCGTTGCCCCATGTTAATGCTTATGCCCATTTAGGGCAAAAAAAACTTGAGAAATAAAAAAAGGCTCTTCGAGCCTCCAAATTTACTCGTCTCTCATATCATATACTTCAACATTTTTATATTTATTTTTATCAAAAACAAACATTGATTCTTTAATTTTAACATTTGGTTTAAATTGAGTTATTTCAATTATATAATCAACTTCTTCTTTTCCAATAGTTTTTATAGTTCTTATTTGTTTATTTTTTTTATCAACAGCAAGTTTTATAATCGAATATTTTTTAGTTTTAGGTTTTTCTGGAAATAAATTAATAATAGCATAGCCTTTTGCTTCACCTACATATTTATATTTAAATCCTTTTTCGTATATTGTTAATACTTTTGATGGACTTAATACTGTTTCGTCGTCTTGATCGGGTTCTGTAATATTGATTTCATTTTCTTTTATTAAATGTGTCCAAACAGTTTTGCCATTTGAAAATATCTCATTTCCCATAAAAAATAATTTGTATTTATTATCTTTTATATAAATTATTCCTTTTGACGTATCTACAGTATTTTGAATTTTATTATGTAGCATGTAAAGAAATTTTACTTTTATTGCTGCATATGATTTTGTTTTAGCAGAAACTTCATCTAAAATTTTTTTTGCTTTAGGATCTCTTTGGGCAAAAACATTGTTTGTTATTGCAAAAATTAATATTATCAAAAATATTCTTTTCATTTTTTTATAGTTTTTAAATTTGGTATATAAATTAAAAAGGTCTTTGACCTGGTTTATTGGGCTACATGTAAGAAGTTGGACAGTCTTGTTTATCAGGTGTTTCGTAACATGGTAAAAATCAATCCTGTTAATCCTGTAAATCCTGTCAAAAAATAAAATAATGTCCAACACTATACGTGTAGCCGTTTATTGTAAAGAGTTTAGATATTGTTCAATTGAATACTCATCAGTATATAATACTTGACGTGCTTTACTTCCTTCAAAAGGACCAACTATTCCAGCTGCTTCGAGTTGATCAATTATTCTACCCGCTCTATTATACCCTATTGATAGTTTTCGTTGAATCATTGAGGTAGAGCCTTGTTGGTGTACAACAATTAATCTTGCAGCATCTTCAAACAGTTCGTCACGTTTTGATAAATCCACAGCTGTTGGGTCATCAGAATCGCCTGTTTCGTAATCTGGCAATAATAATGCCGAAGGATAAGATTGTTGTTCTCCAATAAATTTTGTTATTTTATCTAATTCAGGTGTATCAATAAATGCACATTGTAATCTGATTAAATCACTGCCCTGTGTTATTAACATATCTCCTCTACCAATCAATTGGTTTGCACCTGGACTATCCAGTATTGTTCTTGAGTCAATCATTGATGCTACTTTAAATGCAATTCTTGTTGGGAAGTTTGCTTTTATAACTCCGGTTATAATGTTGGTTGAAGGTCTTTGTGTTGCTACAATCAGGTGTATACCAATAGCTCTTGCAAGTTGAGCAAGTCTTGCAATTGGTAGTTCAACTTCTTTACCTGCTGTCATTATCAAATCTGCAAATTCATCAATTACTAAAACAATATAAGGTAGGTATTTGTGCCCTTTTGTAGGATTAAGTTTTCTTGAAATAAATTTTTTATTATATTCTTTAATATTTCTTACATGAGCATCTTTCAGTAAAGAATATCTATTATCCATCTCAATATTAAGAGATGCCAATGTGTGAACAACTTTTTGATTTTCGGTAATAATTGCCTCTTCAGCATCTGGTAATTTTGCTAAATAATGTTTTTCAATTGTCTCATATAAAGTTAGTTCTACTTTTTTGGGGTCAACCAATACAAGTTTAACCTGCGCAGGGTGTTTTTTGTATAATATTGATGCTAATATTGCATTTAGACCTACTGATTTTCCTTGTCCGGTTGCTCCAGCAACCAATAGGTGAGGCATTTTAGTTAAGTCGGCAACATACGATTCGTTAGAAATTGTTTTCCCGATAGCAATAGGAATTTCCATTTTTGAGTTTTGAAAACTTGCTGATTTTATAACAGAATGCATCGAAACAATTTCGGGTTTTTGATTTGGTACTTCTATTCCTATTGTTCCCCGTCCGGGCATTGGAGCTATAATCCTGATTCCTAATGCAGCCAAGCTAAGAGCAATATCATCTTCAAGATTTTTTATTTTAGAAATTCTTACACCAGGTGCTGGAATAATTTCATAAAGAGTAATCGTGGGACCAATAGTAGCTTTTATTTTGGTTATTTCAATTTTGTAGTTTTTTAATGTATCTACAATTTTATTTTTATTGCTTATTAGCTCTTCATTAGTTACTTCGGAACTACCAGTTGAGTGATTTTCTAATAAATCAATTGGTGGAAATTTATAATTTGATAAATCTAAAGTAGGGTCGTAGTCTTCTAATTGAACTTCTTGATTATCAACTAATATATCTTTATTTTTTTCAACCTCAAGGGCTAAGTTTCCTGATAGTTTTTCTTCTAACTTTTCTGATGCTACATGAACATCTTTTGTGTTTTCGACTTCAAAACCAAGGTCTGGTTTTAATACTTCTTCTCCATTATCATGTAATTTATATTCTTTTTTATCAACTTTCTCTAATGGTGCATTGGTGTCCAAATCAATAGGCATTCCTGTTTCTATTATAATATCTTCTTCTTTTATTTTTTCTAATTCATCATTTTCATCTTGTTTCTTTATGGCTACTTTTGAGTTGGCAGCATCTATTGCTGGTTTTATTTTTTTTCTTTCAGTAATATTTTTAACAAATATTTTCACCCAGTATAATGAGTTTTCAAAAGTGAAAATAATAAAGCCAAATAATAATATGATAAGTAAAAAAACTGTTCCTGTTTTTCCTACAATAGCGTTTAACCAGTAGTTTACATAATATCCGTATGCTCCTCCCAGTATTAAGTAATTGCTGCTTGATAAAAACGATAGAGCTATTGAAAACCAAATCATTCCAAACAATGAATATTTTACTGAATTTTCGAAATGTAATAATTTTATATTTATTAGTTTGAAACTTAATAGTACCAATATAAAAATAAAAGCAAAAGAAGACACTCCAAACCACTTATATATAAGACTATTTGCTAAAACAGCTCCAATATTTCCTGCCCAGTTATCGGCAATAACATTGCTGTGAACATACCATGCATCATTTTGTCCCATATTACTTTGGTCAACTTTCCAAGTAAATATATACGAAATGAATGCTAATGTTAAGTAAGCAGCAAAAAATAGAATAAATACACTTAAAACAAATTTAAATCTTTCATCTTTTATTAAGTTATTTATTTTCTTATTTAATGGTATTGCCTTCTTTTTTCTTCCAGGTTTTCTTTTTTGGGTCTGTTTTTTTTTAGTTTGTTTTGGCTTTTCTGTCATTTGTGATTATTTGTTTAAATTTTTTGACAAAAGTAATAATTAGAGATTAAAATAAAAATTTGTACACAGCACCTTTTTACACTTCTTTTTTTAAATTAACACAATTATAACTGATTTTGAATTGATTAAATGTATTATAATAAATTTGTATGTAAAATAAACTTTTAAAAACAATAAATTTTTTAGAACAATTATAGAAACTTCAGTTTCAGTCTTTGTCTGAAAATTCAAAAAAAAACTTTAATCCAAAGTTTTTTTTATATAATCGCTTATTGCTTTTTGGTCATCAGGATTAAACCATACTATTTCTTTATCTCTTTTAAACCATGAAAGTTGTCGTTTTGCATACCTTCTTGAATTACGCTTTATTAGCTCAATAGCTTTATCTAAATCATGTTCATTGTCCAAATATGCAAAAATTTCTTTGTATCCTACAGTATTTAAGGAATTTAATTGCTTATGTTTATATAATTTTTTTGCTTCATTAAGTAAACCTGCATCAAACATTAAATCTACCCTTTTATTTATTATATTATATAGCTCTTCTCTATTTCTTTGTAAACCAATTTTAATAATATTAAAACTACGTTCTTTTTTTATGCTTGTTCTAAAAGAAGAATATGTTTTTCCTGTCATTAAATAAACCTCTATTGCTTTGAGAATACGTTTATGATTTCGGAGGTCTACAACTTTGTAATATTCAGGGTCTAATCTTTTTAAATCGAAACGTAGGCTTTCAATTCCTTCATTATTGAACTTTTGAATTAAATCTTCTCTTAATTTACTGTCAATAGTTGGTAGATCGTCAATTCCATTACAAACAGCATCAATATACATACCCGAACCTCCAACTAAAAGAGCATTATCTTTTTCTTTAAATATTTTGTCAAGAAGCTCAATTACTTCAAACTCAAACATACTTGCATTATAATAATCGTGTATTGATTTGTTATGAATAAAATAATGCTTCACTTTGCTAAGTTGCTCTTCACTTGGAACTGCTGTTCCAATACTTAACTCTTTGTAAACTTGTCTCGAATCTGAAGATAAAATATATGTATTTAATAATTTTGCAATATTTATGCTCAAATTTGTTTTACCTATTCCTGTAGGTCCTAATATTACAATTAAATTTTTTGTTTTCAACAGTTCTATAATATTTAGGTTTTCAACCTGTTTAATATTTCTATTGCCCTCCCCCGCATTTCGCTTTGCTTCATACGGGGCTAACAATAGGTCGTCCCAATGGGACTTATATTAATACACTAATTATCAAATATTAGGTGTAAACTAATTCATAATTCGTAATTCATAGATTCGTCATTTCCTTTCGACTTTCCAATCCGAAGGATTTGTTTTCCATTTTTTTAGTACAGCAATATCATTGTCCAATATATAATTGGTTTCAAGTGCATTTTTAATCAAAATATCATAATTTGTAAGTGTTGTTAATTTACAATTTGCCTTATCAAAATTTTCTTTTGCAATATCTAAATTATATGAAAAAATAGCCATCATTCCCTCAACTATATATCCATTATCTCGCAAAATATCAACAACTTTCAAACTACTTTTTCCTGTCGAAATTAAATCTTCTATCACCAAAATGGGATCATTTTTATTTACTTGTCCTTCGATTATGTTTTTTCGACCATGTTTTTTTGCCTCTGGACGAACATATGCAAACGGTTTCGATAAACTGTCGGCAACCAATGCTCCCCATGCTATACCTCCTGTTGCAACTCCAACTACTGTTTTTGCATTTTCAAATTTTTTTGAATGCTCAATAAATTCATTAATCATTAGTTTCCGCAACTTAGGGAATGAAAGTGCAATTCTATTATCGCAGTAAATTGGTGACTTTATTCCCGAAGCCCATGTAAATGGATTTGTTGGTTGCAATTTTATTGCTTTAATTTGCAATAACTTTTTTGCTATTTCATTTGATAAACTTTTTAAACTATTCATTTTATGTATAAAATATATTTTGAAAATAGATATATTGAATTAACGAACAACAAAAATAATAATAAATTTGAATTATATTATTATTCAAAAATTAAAAATTTAAAAACTTTTATAAAACAGTTTATAAAAGATGGTAAAACACACAATATTTATATATATCACGAAAATATAGATATATTGGTTAAAGATTTTTTTGCTTGTTTTTGCTTAGTAGATGCTGCTGGAGGAGTAGTTGAAAATAGTGAAAATAAAATATTGATTATAAACCGTTTGGGTAGATGGGATTTGCCTAAAGGCAAAGTTCATAAAAATGAAAATTACAAAACAGCTGCTCTAAGAGAAGTAAACGAAGAGTGTGGAATTAGTAATATGAAAATCATAGATAGCATGCCAACAAGCTATCATACATATGCTCGTAGGGGGAAAAATATTTTGAAAAGAATATTTTGGTATAAAATGAAATATGAAGGAAATGAAAAATTAATTCCTGAAAAAGAAGAAGGTATTACTGAAGCTATATGGGTAAAAAAAACAAAACTAAATAAGTTTTCTAAAAATACTTACCAAAGTTTAAAAATAGTTTTTAAAAAAATTAGATAAGGTCTTCGACCTATTTTGCTTATTTATAATAAATACAAAAAGGCAGTTTTAATTTACAGAAAAACAACGTAACTTTGTATAGATAGTGCAAGATTGGATAGTCCCTACAAAACAGTGTTGGTATGCTAAATTTTACTATATTTACAAGAATATTTAAAAATTATTTCCGATGCACGAAAAAAAAAAAATAATTAACATATTTTGTTTAAATCCAAAATGCTCTAATTATAAAAAAAAAAATTGAAGCAATAAAATGTGGAAGCTATGAAACCAAAAATGATGTTGAACCCCGTCAACGTTTTAAAAGTAAGTCTTGCGCTTGTACTTTTTCAGAAACAGCATTTTCAGACATTCATGGTAAATATGGTTCTTTTAAAGAATATTAAATATGTTGTAACTATAATAATTTGACAGGATTTGCTTGATTAACAGGGTATTATAAGCATGTAAATCCCGTCTAAAATACTAAAGAAACTTATGACTTGTTTCTGTAGTGCTATTGATTTTCCTGTTAAAACTCAAAATACCTCTTATGTAGAACGGCATAATTTAACATTAAGGGACATAAGTAAGTTATCTTGGTAGAAAAACAATTTCGTACTGAAAAAAAAAGTCTCATTTCAAAAGAATAATGTGGATTAATTTATTTGATTAAAATTACATTAGATTTCATAAAAGTTTACGAAGAAAAATATCGAATTTAAGTAAAAAATTTGTGAAAAAATATATTCATAAAACTCCATCTATGGAATTGAAAATTTAAAAAAAAAAATTAAATTGGAACTTATTGTTAATTTTATTGTATGTAATGCGTTGATAATTATATTAATACTGTTTTGTTGGGACAGTCGGAAAAGGTACAACATTTTATTTTACAATACCAGATATTAAAATAGAAAAAAAAACAATTTTAAAAATGCAAACAAAAAGAAATATTAGTTATGATTGGCAAAATAATACTGTATTAATAGCTGAAGATGCAGATATGAATTTTCTTCTTTTAAAAAGCTTTTTGCTAAAAACGAAGATCAATATCATATGGGCTAATAATGGTAAAATAGCTGTTGATATTTTTTTGGAAAATAATAATATTGACTTAATTCTAATGGATATGCAAATGCCAATACTTAATGGCTATGAGGCAACAAAAAAAATTAAGGAAATTGACTCCAAAATACCAATTATTGCACAAACAGCATTTGCAATGTCTGGCGAAAAAGAAAAAATACTTGATATTGGTTGTGACGATTATGTTTCTAAACCAATTAATAGAATAGAATTATTAAAAAAAATGGACTATTATATAAATAGAAAAATTAATCACAATATATAAACTTTGGATAGGAAATTAGGCTACCCGTCAGAAATTGGACAATCTTGTTTTTCAAGTAGTTCTAATCAATGAATTAAAGTAAAGATTAGCAAAACTTTGCGTCAAACTTTGTGTAACTTTGCGGTTAAAAAGCGGCTAACTTAAAACTGGTAGCCCAGTTTATTATACATCGTACATAAGCAATATCAAACAAGTCGAGGACTTAATTATTAAAATAAATACAATTAAATTTTAATAATACTATAATAATACAGACTTTTGTATCATATTAAAAACTTAAAAAAAATATAAAAATGGAAGAAAAAAAAGAGTTAAAGTGTTTGGTATGTGATAAAAGTGAGCAAGAAGTACCTTTGATTATGCTAACATATAAAGGAAACGAATTGAGAATATGCCCTCAACACATGCCCGTATTAATACATAACCCTCATCAACTAATTGGAAAAGTAGATGGTGCAGATGAATTTGTTGCAGGATAAGTATTAAACATACAAAAGTAAATTATTAAATCCGGCTTTTTGTCGGATTTTTTTATATACACCATTATCTATCGTAAGCAAATTATTCATTAGATACAATGTCTAAAAAACCACCTTTACCAATAATTAAATACTATGACTTAAAAATAATTGACTATTTAGACGCTTTGAAATTGCAAAAAAAATTATTTCAAAAGTTAATAGATAATAAAAAAAATAATATACCCAACAAAGAATCATATATATTATCATGCGAACATTCACATGTTTATACTTTAGGTAAACATGGTAACAAAAATAATCTATTGATTAACAATGAAGTTTTAAAAAAAAATAAAGCTTCATTTTATGATGTAGATAGAGGGGGGGATATTACCTATCATGGACCAGGACAAATTGTAATCTATCCAATTTTTGATTTAACCAACTTTAAAATTGGAATTAAAGAATATGTAAATAAAATAGAACAATCTATAATAAATACTGTAGAAATTTATGGAATTAAACCCATTAGAATTAAAAATGCTCCTGGTATTTGGATTAATAACAATAATAAACTTAGAAAAATTTGTGCAATAGGTATAAAAGCGAGTCATAATATAACAATGCATGGTTTGGCACTAAATGTAAATACTAATCTTGATTATTTTAACAATATAAACCCATGTGGATTTATTGACAGAAGTACCAGTTCTCTTCAAAATGAATTAAACAGAAAAATGAATATTGAGAAAATAAAAGCAGAAATATTAGACAATATTGGCTTGATATTTAATACAAAAATAATATTTTAGAATCTTTTTTGGCATTTTTCATTTATCGCTTGACACTTTTGGGATTTAAAACCTTATTTTTTTTTGTTTTAACCTTAGTAGAAATAAAGTTTAATCGTCATTATTAACCTTATTACCTTATTTAAACGATTATAAATAAGGTAATAAGGTTTAAGAAATTTTGGTCATATTTATTTTCTATTAAGGTTTAAAATAAAAAATAAGGTTTTTAAGAATAAAAAAAGTGTCAACTACTTTTTGTAATTTATGAAACTTGCCCATATTTTTTATCACAGAGTAACACAGAGTGAAATTTCACAGTGTATCACAGAGTTTTAGGTTAGCAATCAAAAGTCCGTATGGACGACCTATTGTTAGCCCCGTATGAAGCAAAGCTAAATGCGGGGAATGCAAGTGTGTAAATCATAATAATACAATCAAAAAAAGAATAAAACTTGAACTAAGTAGTATAACAAAAGTTTTTCGGCATTTAGGTTTTTGCAATTAGCTATATAACAGTAGTATGTAAAAACGCGTAAGCCACATTAAATAGGTCGAAGACCTTAATTTATTTTGTAACTACTATTACAAAAGTTTTTCGGTATTTGTTTTTGTGCAATTGGCTATATGATAGCAATTAATAAAAATGCGTAAGCCACATTAAATAGGTCGAAGACCTTATTTTATTCATATCTACCAGATTTTAGTATTCCAATTTCGTTTTTGGAAAGAAATCTCCATTTCCCTCTCGGTAGACTTTTTTTTGTTAATCCTGCAAAATATACTCTATCAAGCCTTATTACTTTATAATCAAAATGCTCAAAAATACGTCTTATAATTCTGTTTTTACCAGAATGTATTTCTACACCTATATTACTTTTATCCATTCCTTCGACATAGCTTACTGCATCAGGTTTTGCCATTCCATCATCTAACTCTACACCTTCTATTATTGCCGATAAATCTCTTTTTGTTAATACTTTGTCAAGACTTACATGATATGTTTTCTTTTTATTATATTTAGGATGGGTTAATTTTCCTGTTATATCACCATCATTAGTAAATAAAAGTAAACCTGTTGTGTTTCTATCTAACCTACCTACAGGATAAACTCTTTCTTCGCAAGCATTTTTTATCAAGTCAATAACTTTTTTCTTGGCATAAGGATCGCTTAATGTTGTGATAAAATCTTTTGGTTTATTTAGTAATATGTATTGTTTTTTTTCAGCCGACATTTTTTTTCCTTTGACTTTAACAATATCCGATGATTTAACTTTCGTTCCTAATTCTTTTACTGTTTTATTATTAACAGTAACATTTCCAGCAACAATATGTTTATCAGCCTCTCTTCTTGAACACAAACCAGCATTTGCAATAAATTTATTCAAGCGAATATCTATTTGCTCAACTTCTTCTTTTATTTTAGTATTTTTAAATTTATTTTGTTTATTTGCCTCTATTTTTTTTTCAATTCTACTTTTATATTTTTTTTGCATATCCTAATTGTTTTTAAAACTAAGGTCTTTGACCTATTTATTGTTGCTTACGTATTTTTTTAATGCTTTAATAATGTGCGATTTAATAAAATATTGAAAAACTTTTGTTAGACTACTTATAATCAAGTGTCGCAAAAAATTTTATGCGAAAGTAGCGTAAAAAGGTTCGAAGAGCCAAAATAAAAAATGAAGCCTAAAAAAAGTGGCTTCATTTAGACTCTTTGAGCCTTTTTATATTGCTTTCACCTAATTAAGTCTTCGACATATTTAATGTGGCTTATACATTTTTATAAATTGCTATTATGTAGCCAATTATACAAAAATAAATGCCGAAAAACTTTTGTTTGGGTACTTAGTTTAATAATTGTAAAAGTAAAAATTGTACCTGAGCTACACTAAATAGGTCGAAGACCTTAATATTTATGATAAAATTTGTCTTACTTCAGTTTCCTGAAAACTTTCAACCATATCACCAACTTTAATATCATTAAATCTTTCTATGTTCAAACCGCATTCAAATCCTTTCGAAACATCTTTAACATCGTCTTTAAATCTCTTTAATGAACCCAGTTCTCCAGTATAAATAACTATTCCATCTCTGATAACCCGAACTTTATTTTTTCTAAATATTTTACCCTCTTTAACCATACATCCTCCAATGGTTCCAACTTTGGTAATTTTAAAGATTTCTCTAATTTCGGCAGTACCATTAATTTTTTCTTTAATTATTGGACTAAGCATTCCCTCCATTGCACTTTTTATCTCATTAATGGCATCGTATATAATAGAATATTGCTGAATATCAATCTGTTCTTTTTCAGCCAATTTTCTTGCACTATGCGATGGTCTAACCTGAAATCCTATTATTATAGCATTAGATGCAGTCGCTAGTGTAACATCTGATTCTGCAATTTGACCTACAGCTTTATGAATAATATTAATTTGAATTTCATCTTTTGATAATCTTATTAAAGCATCTGATAAAGCCTCAACCGAACCATCAACATCACCTTTTACAATAATATTTAATTCTTTGAAGTTTCCGATTGCAATACGTCTACCTATTTCATCAAGTGTAATATGTTTATGTGCTCTTAAACCTTGTTCTCTTAATACTTGTTCTCTTTTGTTTGCTATATCTCTTGCTTCACGTTCACTATTTACAACATTTAGTTTATCTCCAGCTTGAGGTGCTCCGTTCAACCCAAGTATTAGTGCAGGGTATGATGGTCCAGCTATTTCAATACGCTGATTTCTCTCGTTAAACATAGCTTTTATTTTACCGCTAAAAGCTCCAGCTAATACAACATCTCCTACTTTTAGTGTTCCAGCTTTTACAAGTACCTTAGCTAAATAGCCTCTACCTTTATCCAAAGATGATTCTAAAACTGTTCCAATTGCATTTTTGTTTGGATTGGCTTTAAGTTCAAGCATCTCTGCTTCAAGTAAAACTAATTCAAGTAGTTCTTCTATATTTATACCTTGTTTAGCTGATATATCTTTAGATTGGTATTTCCCTCCCCATGATTCAACTAGATAATTCATGTTGGCTAATTCTTCTTTTATTTTATCAGGGTTTGCTCCTTCTTTATCTATTTTATTGATTGCAAATACAATTGGAACATTAGCAGCTTGAGCGTGATTAATAGCTTCAATTGTTTGAGGCATAACACTATCATCAGCAGATACAACAACAATTACAACATCGGTAATTTTAGCTCCTCTTGCACGCATTGCAGTAAATGCTTCATGTCCTGGAGTATCTAAAAATGTTATTTTTTGCCCATTTTTCAATTTAAGATTGTAAGCTCCAATATGTTGTGTAATACCACCAGCTTCTCCTGCAATAACATTTGTATTTCTAATATAATCAAGCAAAGATGTTTTTCCATGATCAACATGCCCCATAACTGTTACAATTGGAGCTCTGTTTTTTAAATCGGATTCTTTATCTTGTTCTTCTTCAACTGTTTTTTGAACATCAACGCTTACAAACTCAACCTTATAACCAAATTCTTCAGCAACTAATACAATTGTATCAGCATCAAGACGTTGGTTTATCGAAACAAGTAAACCTAAGTTCATACATGTCGAAATAACATTATTAACAGGAACACTCATCATTCCAGCTAAATCGTTTACTGAAACAAACTCAGTAACTTTAAGAATTGTTTTTTCTTTTTCAATTTTGTCAAGCTCTTTTTGATGCTTTTTCTCAATTTCAACTCTTTTTTCTTTTCTATGCCTTACACCTTTGTTTTTCTTTTTTGATGTTAATCTGGCAAGAGTTTCTTTGATTTGTTTTTGAACATCTTTTTCGTCTACTTCTTTTTTCTGAACCCTAAGATTCTTTTTGGCAAATCTACCCCTTGTTAGTCTTATTTTTTTTCTAGGAGTTTTTAACTCAATTTTTTTAGGAGTTTTTGTTCCTTCTGTTTTAGTTACAGTTTTCTTTTCGGTAGTTTGTTGTTTAGCTAAGTTTATTGGTGCTTTTTTTATTCGTTTTCGTCTCTTTTTTCTACGCCTAACAACTTTATTTTTATCAGCAGGTGTAGATTGTTTCTTTTTTTCTTGTTGAGTAGGTAATTCTATTTTTCCAACAACGGTTGGTCCTGTAAGTTTCTTTACTTTTGTTTGAAAAATCGTTTCTTTTTTTAAAGTTTCCGCTTCTTTTTCAACAACTTGCATATTCTTATTTACTTTCCCACCTTCTTTTTGTTGTTCTTTTTTTATTATATGATCGTTTATACTTTTTTTCTTTTCTTGCTTTTGTTGTTGTTGTTTATCTTTATTATGAATAGATTCAATTTTTGCTTTCAAGTTTACTCTTCTTTCTTCTTCTTTCTCTTTTTGAGTTTTCTTTTTTGGTCTTGTTCTTTGGTTTATTGATTTTAAATCAATTTTACCAATTACCTTAAAATCCTTTGCAGATTTTTTATCATCATCATTGTCAGAAACAGATTTTTTAATAGTTTTTGACACATTTATTTCATCTTTACTTATTTCATCTTTACTTATTTGATCTTTCTTTGTCTGCTCTTTTTGTGTTTCATCAGTTTTTGCTTCCTCAACTTTTGTTTCCTCAACTTTTACTTCCTCTTTTTTCAGCGTTTCTTTTTTCTTTAGCTTTATTTTTTCTTCTTTTTTATTTTCAATTGTTTTTTTCTCAACTTTAGGAAGTTCATTTGGTTCTTCGATTACATTAATTTCTTTTTTAGAAACATCTTCCTTTACCAAATTGTTTTTCTTTTCTTCAACTGGTTTATCCAATTTATCAATTACTACTTTCTCTGAGATAGTTTCCAAATTGCTTGTATCCTTCTTGACTTTTTCTTTATTTTCAAGTTCGTTAAGATTAATTTTTCCGACTATTTTGAATTTATTATCCTTAACAATACTGTTGCTAACTTCTTTGGTTTCTTTTAAAGTATGGCTTGTATCCTTAACTAAAATAACATTTTCTTCATCAGATTCTTTATTCTCTACCTTGTCAGATAAATTATTTACCGAAAGAGTTTCTTTTTTTTCTCTATTTTTAAGTAAACCTAATTTCTTAGATTCTTTTTTCAGGTAAATCTCTGAACTATATTCTTTTACCAAAACCGCATAACATTCTGGCGTAACTTTAGTATTAGGGTTTGAGTTAATATCAAATCCTTTTTTTTTCAAAAATTCAATTATTGTTGAAATTCCAACATTAAATTCTCTTGCTATTTTACTAAGTCTTTTAGTTTTTATTGCCATATTTTGACTTTAATCAATTTTTTTGCACATTCATTACCAAAAATAATTATTTTGGAACAACTATTGTAATTTTGAATGTGTTCTTGTAGTTATAATACTTATTTTCTAAAATTATAATTTTAAGGTTTTTTAAACCTACTAAATGCTACTTATGCATTTTATCAATTTTCTAATAATATAATAATTAAACAAAACATAAATTATGGTCTTCGACCTATTTTAATTGTGGCTTATGAATTTTTGTAAACTATTTGTCATATAACTAATTGTATGACAATAAATACTTTTTTTTTGTAAAACTACTTATAATATTTTGTTATTAGATTACTATATTATCATCTTTTTGAATTGTAAAATAATGTTATATAAAATATTAAGCCGATTTTATTTTTTAAAACTATTTTTTAAAAATTTCTACAAATTAATAACTAAATTATCTTTTATTCAAATTCTAACTTAAATATATTTAATATTTCATTAATTGTTTCTACTTCAAGGTCTGTTCTTTTTTCTAATTCTTCAGCTGATAAACTTAAAACACTTTTTGCAGTATCACAACCAATATTTTTTAGTTCGTTAAGTACCCATTCATCAATTTCGTCCGAAAATTCATCAATATCAATGTCTTCTTCGTCTTCATCAACATCTCTATAAACATCTATTTCGTATCCAGTTAGAAGCCCTGCAAGTTTAATATTTAATCCTCCTTTACCAATTGCCTTTGAGACTTGTTCTGGTTTTAAATACACTTCGGCTCTGCTGTCTTCTTCTAATATTTTTATTTGATTTATTTTTGCAGGATTTAGTGCTCTTGTAATGTATAATTCTGTATTATTAGTGAAATTTATTACATCAATATTTTCATTTCTCAGCTCTCTTACTATTCCATGAATTCTTGATCCTTTCACACCAACGCATGCTCCAACAGGATCAACCCTGTCATCGTATGATTCTACAGCAACTTTTGCTCTTTCTCCTGCCACTCTAACAATTTTTTTGATAATAATAAGTCCATCATATATTTCAGGTACTTCGAGTTCAAATAATCTTTCGAGAAATAGGGGCGAAATTCTTGATAGAATTATATAGGGGTTATTATTTCTAATATCTACTCTTACTACAACAGCTCTTATTGAATCTCCTTTTCTAAAATAATCAGTCGGTATTTGTTCTTGTTTTGGTAATACTAATTCGTTTCCTTCATCGTCAAGAATAAGAAGTTCTTTTTTCCAGATTTGATATACTTCACCTGCAACTATATTGCCTACTTTGCCTTTATATTTAGAGTAAATATTATCTTTTTCAAGTTCTAATATTTGAGCTGTTAGATTTTGTCTTAATGATAATATTGCTCTTCTTCCAAAGTCTTTTAATTTTACTTCATCAGTTACTTCTTCTCCAACTTCGTAGTCTTCATCTATTTTTCTTGCTTCTGATAAACTAATTTCCAAATATGATTCTTTTACACTACCGTCTTTAACAACAGTTCTATTTCTCCAAATCTCAAAATCACCTTTATCTATATTAATTATTATATCAAAGTGTTCTATTGTATTGTATTTTTTTAACAATAAATTTTTGAATGCATCTTCTAAAACAAGCATCATTGTTGCTCTGTCAATGTTTTTATGTTCTTTAAATTCAGAAAAAGTATCTATAAGATTTAAATTATTCATTGTTAAGTTTTATTTTAAACTTTGTACAAAGTTTATTGTTAATAAACTATTTTAAGGTTTTTGACCTATTTAATGTTGTTTATATTCTATGCAAAATAAAAAAACAAAAAAATTTATTTTTGTTTTTTTCCAAAAAAATTCATTGAATTTGTTATTGATTTCACTTCGTCAATATTAAATTCAAATATTTCTTTTATAATTACTGATTTTTTACCTTTTTGCTTCTCTTTTTTTTCAATTTCAACTTTAATTTGGTTATTATTTATATCAAGTAGTTTTCCAGTTTGTTTTTTTCCATTAATATCTGTAATATCTATTTCTTTGTTGATATTTTTTTGATATTGTTGATGCACTTTAAAAGGCGTTCCTAAACCTGCCGACGATACTTCTAGTGAAAAGTCTTCAACATCTCTATCAAGTGTATTTTCTATATGTCTACTTACATTTATACAATCTCTTATTGTAATTCCATCGTAACCATCTAATTTAACAAATATTTTATTTGTAGGTTTAATAGATACATCTACAATAAAAAAACTTGATTCTTTTATTTTTTCAGTAACTAATTCTTCTATATATTTTTTATTAATCATTCTAAATAAAATCAATAAAATAGGGGACTCCCTGTCCCCTTTTTTCATAATAAATCCTTCTCTACTTATTAAGCCGCAAATTTATAAATAATATTTTATTATTCAAAATTACATGATAGATTTACTTTTGTTAATAAAAAAATATTATAAAATATCAATATTTTAATATTCTATTTATACTAAATTATTATAAGTATTGCATTGCTAATTATACAATATTTTAGTATTTGCTATTATCATAATAAATTTTATATTTTATATATTATTATTACTATCAGTGTTATAACTCAAAATATGCATATTAAAATTAATAATTTATATATATTTATATGCATTTTTATATAAAATTATCGTTACGTATAAAAAGTTTTATTTTATTATTATTTATGATGTATATTTGAGAAATTTTAAATTATAATTTGATTTATGTTAAATAAAAAATTGTTAATACAAAATGCTTTAGTTGTAAATGAAGGCAAATCATTTAAAGGCTCTGTTCTTATAGAAAATGATATTATTATTGATATTTTTGATTCGGATGAAAAAAATTTTTATAGTATAGATAATATTGATATAATAGATGGTAGTAATAAAGTATTAATTCCAGGAATTATAGATGACCAGGTACATTTTAGAGAGCCCGGTTTAAGCTACAAGGCTGATATATACACAGAATCGAAAGCTGCTATTGCTGGTGGGATTACTTCGTATATGGAAATGCCTAATACTAACCCCCAAACGACAAGTCAAACTGAACTTGAAAAAAAATATAAACTTGCTTCTGAAAAATCGCTTGCAAACTATTCTTTTTATTTAGGTGCTACAAATACCAATATTGATGAGTTGCTCAAAACAAACCTTAACAATGTGTGTGGTATTAAAGTTTTTATGGGTTCGTCTACAGGAAATATGTTGGTTGATGATATAAATACTTTAACTGATATTTTTTCAAAATCAAAAGCTCTTATTGCAGTACATTGCGAAGATGAGTCAATTATTAAAAGTAATACCATTAAATATAAACAGATATATGGTGAAGATGTTCCTATAGAAATGCATCCTAAAATAAGGAGTGAAGAGGCTTGTTACAGTTCATCAAAATTTGCCGTTGAATTAGCTAAAAAGTATAATACAAGACTTCATATTTTACATTTGAGTACATCGAAAGAGTTAGAACTTTTTAGTAATAAATTACCTGTTGAAGAAAAACGTATTACTGCTGAGGTTTGTGTGCATCATTTGTGGTTTGACGAAAATGATTATAAGAAACACAAAACTAAAATAAAATGGAATCCTGCTGTAAAAAGCTCAAATGATAGAAAAAAATTGTTCGAAGCATTAAAAAATAATACTCTTGATGTAATTGCAACCGATCATGCTCCGCATACTGAAGATGAAAAAAATAATACATATTTTAAAGCTCCATCAGGAGGACCTCTTGTTCAGCATTCGCTTGTGGCTATGCTTGAGTTTTATCATAAAGGAGAAATATCGCTTGAACAAATTGTTGAAAAAATGTCTCATGCACCTGCCAAAATGTTTAGTATAAAGAATAGAGGATTTATACGAAAGAACTATAAAGCTGACTTGGTTTTACTTGATTTAGATTCTAAATGGGAAGTAAATAAGAAAAATATTTTATACAAATGCAATTGGTCTCCTTTTGAAGCTTATTTGTTTAAATCTAAAGTTTTATACACAATAGTTAATGGTAATATTGTGTATAATAAAGGTGTGTTTTTTGAACAAAATAAAGGAGAAAGATTAATATTTGATAGAGATTAATTTTATGGAGTTAAAAGTTAAAAACTAAAAGATAGTAACAATTCAAAAACTAAGAAAATGACAAAAAAAGAAATAAAATCCCTTTGGAAAACGGAACATAAAGAATATTCTAAACATGAAATAGGTTCGGGAGTTCAAAATTTTGTGAACGAAATATTAATGTCAAATGATTTTTTTAATCTAAAAAAAGGGAAATTATCAGATAAGGAAAGTGAACGAAAAAATGAATTTTTGCTGGAAAAAACAAAAAAACAAAAAAGAGCTGATATAATTATTTATGTTGATAATGAAATTATTATTCCGGTTGAAGTTGAAAAATATAAAAATATAAATGCCGGTCGTCAACAAATTTTCAACTATCAAAAAGCATGGAATAAAAAATACGGAATACTTACAGATGGCTACACATGGATTTTTTATAACAATAAAATAGAAATAAAAACATTTACTCTTGATTTTATCATTGAAAAAACTGAATTGTTTTTGCAATTTTGGGAAGAATATACTCAAACAGAAAATTATTACCTTCAATTTTTTGAACGAGTATTAGAAACCAAAGAACAAGAGCAGATTTTAGATATTGACCAAAACAGAAAAGATTTTTTTGATGATATTACAAAATTAATAGTAAGCTTTGCAAAAAAGTTAAACCTAAAAGGTTATTTTAACGAATTACCGGAAATAGAAAAAGAAAAAAAATCAATCGAAATAACTTATGCTTATTTTATTCAATTTATACTTTATAAAACTCTCGCTGATAATGATTTTGATAACTTTGGCAATGATTTTAAAGAACGTTTAGATAGAATTACAAATAATCTGAAAAATAAAACTTATGGAGATATACTTTCTGTAATAAAATCAATAAGCATAATAATTTCCAAAAATATTTATAAACCATTTGTCAAAGAACAAGAAATAATAAACAATACACTTGAAGAACTTTTAATAAAATCTCAAAATGACATAAAAGATATTTCTGTGTGGTTAGATATTTTTGTGTTCATAAAAAGATATAATTTTGCAAATGTCCAAAATGAAATTTTTGGATATATATATGAAAATTATTTAAAACAACTGTATGAAAATCAGAATAAAGGACAGTATTTTACTCCACCAGAAGTGGTCGATTTTATGTTGGAAGAAGTCGGTTATTCAAAAGAAAAACTTAAACATAAAAAAAATGATGAAATATCAATAATTGACCCATCATGTGGCAGTGGAACATTTCTTTACAGTGCCGTAAGAAATGTTATAAATAGTAAAGAAAATAATAAAAATCTTGCAGATTTAATATCTGACAATATTTTCGGACTTGATATAGAAGAGTTTCCGTTATACCTTGCAGAAATGAGTATAATAATGCGAATGTTACCACTGATAATTAACCAAAAATATAATAATCCGATTGACAAAAAAATTAAAATATTTAAAACGAAAGACAGTATTTCTGAATTTCAAAATGTAGCACTCAAAAATACATTAACAGATATAAAACAAGAATACGAGAGGAATAAACAACAACTAAGTTTATTTACAAATGAATTAAATCTTGGTTATACAAGTTATATCAGAGACGAAGACGATTTACAAGGCATG
This sequence comes from Bacteroidales bacterium, assembly GCA_029938185.1. Taxonomy (GTDB): domain Bacteria; phylum Bacteroidota; class Bacteroidia; order Bacteroidales; family JAOZVK01; genus JAOZVK01. Next base: position 25,896 of record JAOZVK010000001.1, read on the forward strand.
AAAAAAAGTTTGGAAAATCAAGCAGTGCCGAAGATAGACAGAACACGTTTTGATTTTGTAGTAGGAAATCCGCCGTATATCGGTTATAATCAATGTGCAAGACAAGATATTCAATTTTTCGTTTGGTTACGTGAAAAAAAAGTAAAATTAAATAATGTTTACGGCGTAAATTTACACAGTGTTCCAAACCGTCCAAAGCGTTATCGTCCAAATCCAAATTTATATGCCTTTTTTACTGCACTCGGAATTGCTTTGCTAAAAGATAAAGGACAATTTGCTTATATTATTCCTCAAACAATACTTTTTGCCGGCGATTTAGATACCTTACGTTATCATCTTGCAAAATTTCTAACAATTCGTAAAATAATTATTTCTACAAGTAATATGTTTATTGACAGGGGAGTAAAACAAAATAAAGCTGTCGCAACTTCAAGTTTAATGCTGTTCGTAGAAAAAATACCACCTGCAAAATTACATGAAGTTGAAATAATTTATTACAAACCCACTAACAATGACGTAAAAACAGTTATAGAAAATCTAAAAAATAATAAGCATACGGTTAAAAATAAGATACTTCAAAATAAACTTTTAAAAAATACAACAAACTGGAATTTTATAATTCACCCGACAAATGAAATTGAATTTTTAATGAATTATAAAAGAAAATTTGAAGACCTATCTATTTATTACTTACATGAATTAGCGAAAATTCAATTTAATTCAATTTTTTATTTCGACAGCGGATACGGAATTGATGAACAACAAAAATTACAAAAAAAACCGAATACTGAATATTATTTTTTCCCAAAACTTCCAATAAAAAATTATACAATAACAGAAAATCGTGGTTTCTGGAAAAATGAACGAAAAAATAAAGAAGATATACAATTTATAAAACTACGACAAGCAAATCAAAAGTATAATTTATTAGACAGCACTTATAAAATACTTTGGTCATACAGCAATCCTAAACGATTTTATTTTACTGATAAAAAAGTAATTTGGCCTCGAAATCAAATAAATGCAATAGGTTCTGAAAACTTAAACGAGATTTACTTTTTATTTGCAATTTTAAATTCGCCCGTAACTGATTTTGTTTTAAAGCGACTACTAAAATCCGAGCATGAAAAGAATTTGCAAATTTCAACAAGCTCTGTAAAAGAATTTATAAAATTACCCAAAATAACTGATTTTAATAAGAACATAAAAGAAAAAATAATCAAACTTACCGAAGAATTTATTAAAACAGAAAGTTTTAAACTTACTGATTTTATAAATTTAGATAATTTTCTCATACAAAAATTTGATAATGTATTTATAAGAGACAAAGAATTGATAATAACAAAGAATGAAAAAGAATATAATTTTTTAATGCAAGATAAATTTGATATAATTTCAAAACAAATAGAAGAAATAAAAACACTTTCAGATTTAAAAAATTTACAAATAATTGATTATCTGCAACAAGCAAAAATTAAAGAAAATATTGATAATCTAATATTTGCACTTTATTTTAATATAAAAGACGATGAAAATTTAATCGAAAATAAAAAGAAGCACAAACTTTACAAACTCCTTTAAATGAAGATAAAGTTGCTATCATTGGCTAAATGCTATTGGTAGCCATATTTGTTAAAAACTAAAATTCTGGCATTTGTTTTTGCACAATTAACTGTATGGTAGCGATTTGCAAAAATATATATAAGCCACATTAAATATCAAGCGAAAACAACATTAAACAGGTCGAAGACCTTTAAATACATAAACTGTGAAAAAATTTATACTCTTATTAGTAATATCTGTAATTTCAATTGTTATTACAAGTGCACAAAATTATACATCAGATAGTCAGCTTGCACAAAACTATTTTAAAGCAAAACAATATGATAAGGCATCAGTATTGTACGAAAAATTATACAAAAAAACTAGTTCAAAATTTTATTTTAAATATTTGCTCGAAAGTTTAATTGAGCTTAACGAGTTTTCTAATGCTGAAAAAATGATAAAAAAGAAGCTTAGAGGAAGAAATATTGATATAACATATTATGTTGATTTGGGTTATTTATATAAAAAGCAAAATAAGCCTGAAAAGGCTACATCTCAATTTGAGAAAGCATTAAAAAAATTCCCAAATGATCAATATAAAATAAGAAGATTGGCAAATGCATTTATTTCTAAAAAGGAATATGATTATGCCGAAAAGGTTTATTTAAAAGCCCAAGAAAATACAAGCTATACTTTTCTTTTTGATTTGGCTAATTTATATACACTTCAACGAAAATATCAGCAAATGATTGATATTTATCTTGATTTATTAAATAAAAATGAAAAAAATCTTAAAACAGTTCAAAATAGACTAAGATATTGGATTAATAATGATTTTGATGATAGTTTTAAATCAATACTTAGAAAAAGTCTATTAAGGCGTATACAAAAATTATTGAAAAATGATATTTTTGAAAAAATGCTGATTTGGTTATATATTCAAGAAAAGGATTTCAAAAATGCATTTCGTCAAGCAAAAGCTATTGATAAAAGAAATAATGAGTTGGGACATAGAGTGGTAGCAATTGGTAATTTGGCTCGTTCCAATAATGATTTAGATGTTTCGTACAAAGCATACAAGTATGTTGCAGATAAAGGTCGAGGGAGTATGTATTATTATGAATCTAAGTCGGGTATGTTGAGTGTTTTGTATAAAAAAGTTAATTTAAGACAAATAAGAACCGAACAGGAAATATCAAATTTAGAAAAACAATACTTAACAACAATAAACGAACTCGGTCGCTCAACTCAAACTATAAACCTGATAAGAGACTTGGCACACCTTCAAGCATTTTATTTAAATAAAGCTTCTGATGCCATAAGTCTACTTAATAGTGCTTTAAGTATTGGGAACTTACCTTCAAATCTTAAAGGTATTGTAAAAATTGAATTAGGTGATATTTTGTTATTAACTGGTGATATTTATGAAGCTACATTTGCATATGCTCAAGCTGAAAAAGCAAACAAATCAAATAGTATTGGTTATGAAGCAAGATTCAAAAAAGCAAAATTAGCTTATTTTGATGGTAAGTTCAAATGGTCTTTAGCTCAACTTATAGTACTGAAATCTAATACATCTAAACTTATTGCAAATGATGCTTTTCAACTGTCAATGTTTATTAAAAAAAATATAGAACAAGATTCAAATACAACAGCAATGAAAATATTTGCAAGAGCCGATTTATATAGTAATCAAAATAACGATTCTCTTGCATTGATAACATATGATACAATAATTAATGAGTTTAGTGGACAGGAAATTACTGCAAATGTGTATTTTAATAAAGCAAAAATTAAACTAAAAAATGGTGATTTCAATACAGCCGTAAAGTATTTTAAAGAAGTAGTTTCAAAATATTCGTATGATTTGTTGGCTGATGATGCAATGTATTCATTGGCACAAATATATGATTATAATTTGAAAGATAAGAATAAGGCAAAGCAAGCATACAAAAATATTATTTTAAACTATAAGGGGAGTATATTTACAGTTGAGGCTCAAAAAAGATTTAGAATATTAAGGGGTGATAATATTGAGCAATAGTTTAGCTTTTCTATCTTTTATTTTGTTTACGCATGATATAAGGTCTACGACCTATTTAATAACATAATTGCTTGACATATAATCAACTGTATTTCAAAAAACAATCTCATTATAAAATTGGTAATAACTTTTGTATGGGTGCTTATAATGAGCTGTATTTTAGTAGTATTTAAATAAATTCAGACTTCCTGACATAAGTAGGTAATTGTATAAAATCGACACTTTGTAAAGTTGTAACTTATTGTAATTCTGGCGTAAACAAAATTGTTAATTGTCCATTATTCATTGTTAATTACTTAGGAGTATTTTATAATGACACGACAATCAACAATTCAAAATATTTAATCATCTGATAATAAATACAAACATCAAATATATGTTCTTAAAAAAGTGTCGGTTTAAAATTCTTCTGTTCTCAATAATTCATCTTAACGATCAATTGATTAAGCTTGTTGGTCAGGAAGTCTGAAATTTGAAGCTTGTTTTTATAATTTCATAAATATGAAAATTTTAAAATTTAAAAATACCAATAAGTTTATGATAAGAATTAAGTATATTTGTGCGTTCTAAAAAAACAAATTATAAAAAAAATAATTTATGAAGAAAATAATCATATATGTTTTCCTTTTATTTTTCACAATCATAGAAATAAATATAGTTGCACAAAATCAACTAAAAAAACAAACTCCCAAAACTGCCTGTCTAAAAAATATTTCGATATATAGGGAATTTCAGAAAATAAAGCTATATAACAGAGCTGCTGTTGCTTGGGAAAGTGTTTATACGGAATGTCCTAAAATAAAAAAATATATTTATACTGATGGAGTAAAGATATATAGAAAATTAATTGATAAAGAAAAAAACACAATAAAAAAAGAAAAACTAATAAACAAGTTGTTAGAAATATACGATAATCGTATAAAGTATTTTGGTGACGAAGGATTTGTAATAGGAAAAAAAGGTTTAGATTTAATAAGATATAGAAAAAAAGATATTGATATTGCATATAAATATCTTTCTAAATCAATCGAACTAAGAAAGGAAAATGCAGGGGCTGGTGTTGTTTTGGCACATATGCAAATTACAATGAAATTTTATAAGGAGGATAAAAAAAATAGTTCCGAAGCAATAAATAATTATATAAATTCATATGATATTATAAGATCACAAATTGTTAAAAATAAGAATAAATTATATATAAAAAAGTTATTAAAAGTTAAATATAAAATTAATAAATCATTTAAAAGCAGTAATATATATAAAACAAATTTATATAGCGAAATGCTTAAAAATAGATATAAAGAAAACTTTAACGATTATAAAAAAATATCATTAATTCAAAATATACTTGAGAGTACAAATAAAATTGAAACAGAATTATACAAAAATGTTTCCTTGCGATTATATGAATACTCCAAACAAGCTTACTCGTCATACAAAATAGCAAGATATTATATGGTAAATAAAAATTATGTTGAAGCTGTTAAATATCTTGATAAATCAATTGAAACAGAGATTAATAGCAAGCGAAAATCTAAATATTATTATGATTTAGCATTAATAAATTTATCTGGCTTAAATAATATTCCCAAAGCAAAAATGCTTGTATCAAAATCTATCGGCTTAAATAAAAAATATGGAAAAGCATATATTTTACTTGGCGATATATATGTAGCAGCAAGCAGTATATATGGTAATAACAATTTTGAACAAAGGGCAATGTATTGGTTAGCAGTTGATAAATATAAAATAGCCAAATCAATTGATAAAAAATATACAAAAATTGCTAATAAAAAAATATACCAATACAAGGATTATTTTCCTGCCAAAAATGATATATTTTTCAATGGTTATAAAGCTGGTGATAAATATCATATAAAAAGTTGGATAAATGAAACTACCAAAATTAGAGCGAGAACTTAGGGCTATCCGCGTAAAGTTGGACAGTGTTGTTTATCAGGTATTTTGTAACAGGATAAAAATCAATCCTGTTAATCCTGTAAATCCTGTCAAAAAAATAAAATAATGTCCAATACCAAACGTGTAGCCTAACTTAGCATAGCGAAGCTGCAAAAAAAATTGCTTAATTATTACTTTTAATAAGTCTGATAGTCTTCAGTCTACAGCAATGAAGACTGAATTTAAGAAAGTTGTATACTTGATTATAAATTGCTTAAACAAACAAAAATAAAATTATGGAAAATCCTTTTGCAGATTATGGTTCAATAGTTTTTGGTGACAGATTTATCGGAAGAAAAGAAGAGATAAAGGCTGTTCAAAACAGAATTTTCGGAAAAGCATATGGAAATCTTGCAATACAGGGATTACCGAGAATTGGAAAATCAAGTCTTGCGTGGAAAGCAATTCTGGAATATAATGATGAATTTGAAAAAAAACAATTACTTACTATATTGGTAGAAGTTGGAGAAATAAAAACTACAACTGAATTTTTTAATACAATATTAAGAGAACTTAATAAGACGCTTTCAAAAAAAGGAATAAATGAGTTTAAAGATTTGTATACTCAAATTTTACAAAGTCAAAGCCCTACCGAAAAAAGAATGTTAATCAAAGATTATTTTGAATTTATTAAAAATAAAGGCTTTCGAGTAATTTATATATTAGATGAATTTGATAGTGTTAGAAATTATTTTGATGCCCACGATTTTCAACTATTAAGAGCATTATCATACAGTCCTAAAACAAAAATATGTATTGTAACTATTTCACGACGAAGACTATCCGAAATTGAAGAAAAAGGTGGAGGTGGTTCTAATTTTTATCAAACTTTTAGTGATATTTATCTTGGTATGTATAATGACAATGATTTGTCAGAATATTGGGAAAAGTTTTTTAACAGTCGTATTCATATTTCTAAAGAAGGGAAACAAAAGATTTATGAATTTGCAGGTCGGCATCCATTTTTATTAGATTTATTCAATTATCATCTTTATAATAATTTAACAGACAACATAATACAATCAATTGACAAAACAAGAGAAAATATAAAATTAACTATACTAAACAACTACAAAACTATTTTAGATTTACTGAAAGAAGAAAAATTAGATACAAAGTTATTTCAAATTATTGTTGGTCCAGTTTATAATATTACTGTCACAGATGCTGAAAAGTTGGAGCGATATAATTTGGTAGTTAAAAGCGAAAGTAAAACAATAGATATAGGAAACAGGACAAAAGGATATGATGCATTCTCACAGGATTTTGAAAATTTCCTAATAATGAAAAAAAGAGAAATGCCTATTTGGGATTTATGGAGTGAAACCGAAATAAAACTAAGACAAATTGTTTTAAAATGGTTAGTTGAAAAATATGGCAGAAACTGGATTCCAAAGTTTAGAAAATTACAAAATAAGGAAAAGCTAATCGCATCGTTTGAAAATATGCAATTACGAGAAAAAAAGAGCTTTCCTGACACATATTCAGAAAATTTATTAGATTTTACATATCCGGCAGAACTTTTTGATAAGTTTATGCGAGTTGAATGGAAATGGTTTAAAGAAATATTTGGAAAAGATATGCAACATTGGAAACATAAATTTGAAGTTCTTGCAAGAATACGAAACCCATTAGCTCATAATAAAGAAAACATACTTAAAGACTTTGAGAAAAATCAAGCAAAAGCATATTGTGAAGAAGTGATTAGTAAGATAGATGCATGGCAAAAAAGACAAGAAATAATATAAGGTCTTCGATTTGTTTATAGTTACTTACGCATGATATATAATTAACTGCAATTCAGAAAATAAGCTCTATATAAAAATTACAACCTAATTTTATATAGTTAATTTTTGAAATATGAAACATAACACATTTTTCGATTTATGATAAGCGAACAAAAGAAAGAAAACTGGACTCTTGTAATAAAACCAAAACGTCATTTGTTTGATGTCAATCTAAAAGAGCTATGGAAGTACAGAGATTTGATTATACTTTTTGTAAGAAGAGATTTTGTTTCAAAGTACAAGCAAACAATTTTGGGACCTCTATGGTTTATAATTCAACCTCTTTTGACAACAATAATGTTTACTGTTGTTTTTGGTCATATTGCTGGAATATCAACTAATGGCTTACCTCAAGTTTTGTTTTATATGTCGGGGATAGTTAGTTGGAACTATTTTTCTACATGTATTAATTCTACTTCAAATACATTTTTACAAAATGCTCACATATTCGGCAAGGTTTATTTTCCCAGACTTACAGTTCCTATTTCGATTGTTATTTCAAATTTAATACAATTTGTTATTCAGTTTGTTTTTCTTTTGTTTTTTATGCTTTATTTTTGGATAAGTGGAGCTAATTTCACACCCAATATTTATATTCTCCTAATTCCTTTTTTATTAATCTTGATGGCTGGATTAGGACTTGGTTTTGGAATTGTAATATCTTCTTTAACAACAAAATATAGAGATTTAACAAATCTTGTTTCGTTTGGAATACAACTTTGGATGTATGCTACTCCAGTTATTTATCCTCTTTCCGAAATACCTGAAAAATATAGTTTAATAATAATTGCAAATCCTGTTTCGGCAATAGTTGAAACTTTTAGATATAGTTTGCTTGGAGGTTCCGAACCAAGTTTATATAACCTTCTATACAGTTTTGTTTTTATGATTGTAATTCTTAGTATCGGTATTTTAATGTTCAATAGAATTGAGAAAAGTTTTATGGATACTGTTTAGTGAACGCTTGTTATTTTATGATTAAAATAAAGATCAAAAACTTATCTATTTATAAATAAAATAGAAATTTGAAAAAAGAAATGAAAACATTAAAAGACATAGAAAAAAACCTTTCAGAAAAAGAAAAATATGAACTTACTGAAATAGTAAAACGAATAAAAGCAACTTGTCAGATACGAATGATAATACTTTTTGGTTCGCATGCAAGAGGCGAACAAGTTGATATTTCGCAATATTCCGAAGGCAAAAAAAGTGATTACGATATTCTGGTTGTTCCAATGTCTTGTACGAAAAAATTACTCAAAAAAGTAAAACTATTGCTTAAAAATCTTTTTCATGATATTAACAAAACTGTCAGTTGTTTGGTTGTACCGATTGATAAACTAAACAGTTTATTACTTGAAGGTCAGTATTTTTATACAGAAATAAAAAATGAAGGTATTTATCTGTATAAACTGGAAATATTGAATTGGAAAATAGTATTTATATAAGTCCAAAACGAGAAAGAGAAATTGCTGAAGAATATTATGAATTATGGTTTGGTCAGGCAAATGATTTTATGATGTGTCAGTTCGATGATATTAAAGCTAACAGGATTAGATTAGCAGCTTTTCATCTACAGCAATGTGCCGAAAGTTGTTATAAATGTGTAGAACTGGTGCTAACACGTTACTGTCCCAAAGAACATCTATTAACGGAGCTGAAAAAGAGAGTTATAAAACTAAATTCTGAATTTGAAATACCATTTCCAAGCGAAACTTCTGAACAAATTGTGTTGTTTAATCATTTGGATTTTGCCTATACTGGTGCAAGATATAATAAAGATTATACAGTAACAATCAAACAATTAGACTATTGGCAAAAAGAAAATAAAAAACTTATGGATATTACTGAAAAAATCTGTACTATGCATATTGAAAAATTGGCTCTCTAAGCATTTTAATATTTCATACACATAAATATTTTTACAATACTTGATTATAAGTTGATTAAATAGGTCAAAGGCATTATATATAAATTAAAAAAATAAAATTAATATGAAAAAAGAAAATTTAAAAAATCAGGAAGAAGACAAAACTTTGCTTGAAGGAAGTGAAAATTTGACAGATAAAAATAATAATGAAATTGTAGAGGAAGAAAAAAAAACTTTGAAAGACAAGATTATTAATCAAAAAACAGCCTTGCTTGTTGCCGGTGGCGGATTGATTGCAGGGACTGGATTTGCAGCAGGAACAAAGCAAAATGATGAAATACTTATTGATACCGACAATGACAACATTGCTGATGCTGTTTTGATAGACGAAAACGAAGATGGTATTTATAACACTGAAACCGAAATTGAGGAGATAGAGGAAGTTGAGGAAGTTGAAACCGAACCCGAAATTGAAACAAACAGCGAAAACTCAAATAGTCATACTTTTAATACAGATACAGCACCTCACACAAGTGAAGGAACGGTTACTGATGATATGTCGTTTTCGGAAGCATTTGGGGCGGCAAGAACTGAGCTTGGTGCCGGTGGTGTATTTGAGTGGGACGGTCAAGCTTACAGCACTTTTTATGCTGAAGAAGTTGACGAAAACATGAATCCAACAGTTGATTATACAACTACAAACGACCCTGAATATATTAATAATAACAATTCTGAAAATGATAATGAAAATACCGAAATAAATAACAATACAGATAATGACACAGATATAGATGATAACACAGAATTAGAAGATGATACATTTGATGTTGAAAATATAGATGAAATAATTGACAACAGTGTTGTAGATACAGGAACGGTGGAATACGATGGTGAAGTGTCGAATGATATTCCTGATGATGTTTCTAATACCGAACTTGATAATCACAATAACGAATTTTCCAGTTCAAATGATAATTTTGACGATGAAGGTGGTGATGACATAAATCTAACATTTAACTTTACAAACAATACTGAAAATAACAATACTGAAAATAATAATATTGTAAATAACAATACTGAAAATAATAATATTGTAAATAATAATATTGAAAATAATGATATTGAAAATAATGATGTTATAATTATTGATAATGAAAACACTGAAATAAATAATAATACTGTTGAAATTGAAAACACAGAAATAAACAACAATACTACTGAAAACTCAGATAATAATACAAGTAATGAAACAGATACAGACGATATTGTGGACTTAGATAATGATGTAGAGTTAGATGGTGATTTAGAAATAGGTGATGGTGCAGAATTAGATGATGATGTAGAGTTAGATGGTGATTTAGGATTAGATGATGATGTAGTTGAAGTTGAAGACATTGATGAAATAATCGGCAACGGTGTTGTAGATACAGGAACAGTGGAATATGACGGTGAAGTATCAAATGATGTTACTGATGATGTGCCAGATACCGAACTTGATAATCACAACGACGACCTTGCAGCTTTAGATGATGATTTTGATGATATGAACGACTGGGCATAAATTAAACTTTGACAAAGTTTAAAACTTTGTCAAAGTTGGAGTTACATAGTTTAACAATGTAAATTTATAACCGTTTGCAATATAATATTACATTATAATGGTCTCATAAATTATTATAGCATTCATAAAGTCTCGGTGTAGTTAATAAAAAAACTATGCAGTTAAAAAAAGAGCCACACCAAGACATTTCTTACAAGTTTGACAAAGTTCAAAACTTTGTCAAACTTAAATAAACAAAATCAAAAAATTATGAAAGTAAAATGTTCAAAATGTGGTAGTATTTTGTTAATTGCCGAAAACAAATTACCAAAAAATAAAAAAAAGGCAATGGTAAAATGTAAAAAATGTAACCATTCAATTGTATTTACAATTCCTAATGCCGGTGAGCCAGAAGGTGAAAAAACTGAAATTGGCGATGCTAATGAACTAAAAATTCAAAATGTAAAACTTATTGAAACAAAAACCGGTAAAGAATATATCTTAAAAATTGGAAAAAATATTATTGGAAGAAAAACAGATATTTCTATTGAGGGAGATAAATACATTAGCCGTTTACATTGCCTTGTGGAAATGAAAAAACAAACTTGGGGCATCGAACTCACAATAAGCGATGATGGAACAGAAACAGGAAAGCCGAGCACAAATGGAACTTTTTATAAAGATGAAAAAATATCAAAATTTGATAAAATTGTGCTAAAAAATGGTGACAAAATACGTGTAGGACGCACCGATTTAACTGTAAAATTTTATTAAGGTCTTCTATCTATTTATAGTTGCTTACGCATTAGTACAAAGACAATTTAATCAGGAAATTATGAATAAGTAAATGTCGAAAAAATTTTGTAACAGTACTTAATTGAACAATTAAAATCGGGGCTAACAATAGTATCATCTTTACGGATAGCCTACTGTCGGCGTGGCTCAAAGCCACACCGACAGTTTTAGGACAAGACAGTAAGAGAACAAACAGGTGAAAAACACCTGCCGAGCGCAATGAAGTATTCAACTTTATGTGGGTAGCCAAACAGGCTATGCTATTATTAACATTGTGAAAACTTTTAAATAATTTAAAATGAATATGAGAAAAATCTTATTAATACTTTTTTTTACTATTTTTTTGCAACAAACTAATGCACAAAAAAAATATGTTTTAATAGCAGGAGTTGCAGATTATAAAGATGATAGGCTGGATTTGCACTATTGCGACGACGATGCATACCGTTTTTATGCATATATGAAAAGTACAAAAGGTGGAAGTGTGCAGGACAATAATATTGCTATACTGGTAGACGAGGCTGCAACACGTAAAAATATTTTAATGACTATGCATAAAATTTTTTCTAAAGCAGGAAAAAATGATATGCTTATTTTTTATTTTTCGGGACATGGCGGAAAAGGCTATTTTTGCCCATACGAAACAAGTAAAAACCCTAAAAGTTTGTTGTTACACAACGATATAAAAAAAATATTCAAAAAACATCCTGCAAAAAGCAAAATTGTATTTGGTGATGCATGCCATTCGGGTAGTATTTTTGAAGGTACAAGCCACACTGTACCAAATGGAACCGCTGTAAAAACAAATGTTGTAATATTAATGTCATCAAAATATAGCGAAACCTCACAAGAAAATAAAAAACTCAGACAAGGTACTTTTTCTTATTATCTTTTGCGTGGATTACAAGGTAAAGCAGATAGAAATAAAGATAAAAACATAACTTTACAAGAACTTTTTCCATATATTAAAGCAAATGTTCTTAACTTTACAAAAAATAGGCAAACACCATTTATTGAAGGTAAAGCACCTGCAAATATGATAATTGGTAGATTAAAATAACTTTGACAAAGTTCCAAACTTTGTCAAAGTTAAAAGTTAAAAAGTTGAAAAATCAATAAAAATAAAAATTATGTTAGCACTAAAAGGAATATACGAAAATGGAACAATAAAATTTGATAAACCAATAAATATAAAAAAAGCTGTAAAAGTTATTGTTATATTTATTGATGAAGAAATACAACTAAACTATCAAACAGTTGATACCAATAAAGAACATATTGCAAAATAACCGGAAACATTTTTATACTCCGATTGAAACAAAAAAGTAACATTTAATACAATATACAATTTGTAAGTTTGTACAAGCTTTTCAGATAAAACAAAAGTCAAAAATATTTAATTTAATAATTATGATTAACGATAAAGTGTTAAACTACAAAATTACTGTCTCGATAGGTAAAGGCGGTATGGCAGAGGTATTTAAAGCCGAACATCAAACTTTTGAGGATAGAAAAGTGGCAATAAAAATTCTCGACCCTGTGCTTGCTCGTAAAGAAAATATTGCGACACGATTTGTGAACGAAGCCAAAATTATGGCTAAATTGGAGCATCAGAATATTGTAAAAGTGGTTGATTTTGAGAAACGCACAGATATGCTCGCCATAATAATGGAACTTCTCGAAGGAAAAAGCCTGACAGGATATATAAAACAAAAAGGAAAACTGCAAAAACAAGAAGCCATAGAAATTTTCAAACAAGCTTTGAGTGCTTTTGAATTTGCCCACAAACACAATGTAGTTCACCGTGATGTAAAACCCTCAAATATTTTTATAGAGACCCAAAAAGGCAATAATGTTAAAATACTTGATTTTGGTATAGCAAAACTATTAGAAAGCAATGCAAACGACACAAACACAGGTGCACAAATGGGAACACCTGTTTATATGAGTCCCGAACAAGTAAGAGACAGCAAAAATATTGACAGCCGAAGTGATATATACTCTTTGGGCGTAGTATTGTATTATATGCTTGCCGGAAAACCACCTTATGACAGTACAAGTCTCTCGAATTTTGATATTTACACAAAAATTGTAAATGAGCCGGTACCTGAACTGAGCACTCACCCCGAAATTAACAAAATAATAAAAAAAGCAACCGCCAAAAAACCTGCTGATAGATACCAAACATGCAATGAGTTTGAAAAAGCACTCGAAGTAAACTTTGACAAAGTTCCAAACTTTGTCAAAGTTGAAACAAACAACGAAGATGAAACCCTAATAGACAACGAACAAAAAAACTTTGACAAAGTTCCAAACTTTGTCAAAGTTGAACCAAACGAAGATGTAACCCTAATAGACGACCCCGAAACTGAACTTTGGGACAAAATAAAAAACAAAACAGATATACAACTGTTTAAAAACTATTTGCAAAAATACCCAAATGGAAGATATAAAGAACAGGCAAGTAAAATAATTGATGCTAAAAACTTTGAAAAACAAAAAAACTTTGACAAAGTTCCAAACTTTGTCAAAGTTGAAACAAACAACGAAGATGAAACCTTAATTGACGACCCCGAAACCGAACTTTGGGACAAAATAAAAAACAAAACAGACATACAACTATTTAAAAACTACTTGCAAAAATACACAAATGGAAGATATAAAAAACTGGCAAGTAAAATAATTGATGCTAAAAACTTTGAAAAATAAAAAAACTTTGACAAAGTTCCAAACTTTGTCAAAGTTGAGACAAGCAACAATGATGAAACCTTAATTGATGACCCCGAAACCGAACTTTGGGAACAAATTAAAAATAAAAACGATATACAACTATTTAAAAACTATTTACAAAAATACCCAAATGGAAGATATAAAGAACAGGCAAGTAAAATAATTGATGCTAAAAACTTTGAAAAACAAAAAAACTTTGACAAAGTTCCAAACTTTGTCAAAGTTGAGACAAGCAACAATGATGAAACCTTAATTGATGACCCCGAAACCGAACTTTGGGAACAAATTAAAAATAAAAACGATATACAACTATTTAAAAACTACTTGCAAAAATACCCAAATGGTAGATATAAAAAACTGGCAATAATTGAACAACCATCTGAGAATATAAAAAACTATACAGAAACTGTAAAAAGTGTAAGTTTTGATATGAAAGCTGTAGAAGGCGGAACATTCCAAATGGGAAGTAACGAAAACAGTGATGAAAAACCAATACACAGCGTAACAGTCCACAGTTATAATATGGGTAAATACGAAGTAACACAAAAACTATGGAAAGCAGTAATGGACAACAACCCAAGCCATTTTAAAGGAGACAATAGACCTGTTGAACAAGTTAGCTGGGATGATATACAAAAGTTTCTTAAAAAGCTAAACAAAATGACTAGTAAAAACTATCGCTTGCCCACAGAAACAGAATGGGAATATGCAGCCAGTGGAGGTAGCAAAATCCAATCAACAATAGGTCGCATTTTGGAATGGAGGGAACATGTAGCTAGGGGTAGCACACACCAACAAAAATGGGCAGGTACAAATAGAAAAAGCTTGCTTGGCTCGTATGCTTGGTATAGCGACAACAGTGGCAGTAAAACACACAATGTAGGAACAAAACGTCCAAATAAACTTGGAATATACGATATGAGCGGAAACGTATGGGAATGGTGTCAAGACCATTGGCACAGTAATTACAACGGTGCACCAACAAATGGAAGAGCATGGACAAGTGGTAGTAGTTCGCGCCGTGTTATTCGTGGCGGCAGTTGGTATTACAACGCCAGTGGTTGTCGTGTGGCTTATCGGTACAGCTACAGTCAGGGCGAGCGTGCCTACAACTTGGGCTTTCGCCTTGTGTTTGTCCCGTAGTTTAATGAATGCTTTTCTGGAAGCTCAACTTTGACAAAGTTCAAACCTAAAATTTAAACCAACAAACTAAATTATAAGATGAAATATTATACAGAACAATTAGAACCCGATAAATATTATCACATTTATAATCATGCAGTAGGAAAACTGAATTTATTTATAAACAATGATAATTATGATTTTTTTCTTAAAAAATATTCACAACATATTTCACCTGTTGCCGATACTTTTGCTTATTGTTTAATGCCAAATCATTTTCATTTTGCTGTGCGTATAAAATCTGGTTCGAGTATTTCAAGTTTGACAAAGTTTCAAAACTTTGTCAAAGTTCGCCATCGCAGTATAGAATTTTTTGTCAGTAAACAATTTTCTAATTTATTCAGCTCATATTCTCAGTCGTTCAACAAACAACAAAACCGAAGGGGTAGCCTGTTTGAGCGTCCTTTTAAAAGATTACATATAATTGACGATAAATATTTTCGTTCAATAATACATTATATTCATTATAACCCTGTTCATCACGGTTTTGTTGATGATTTACGCAATTGGAAATATTCATCTTTCGAGAGTTTTTTTTCAGATAAAGCAACTCAACTAAAACGTGAAGAAGTAATAAATTGGTTCGATAATAAAGAAAATTTTTATGAATTTCATAAAAAAGAAATAGATGAAAAATTGATATTAGAGCTTGAATAAATTTTTATTTAACTTAATAATCAACCTAATAATCAACTTTGACAAAGTTTAAAACTTTGTCAAAGTTTAAACAGACAAACTAAATATTAACTGTATTTTGCTAAATCTAAATCAAATATTGGCTCAGAGAATAAGCAGTCAGAGGCAGGTGAAAAAATACCTACAGAGCGCAGTGATGTATTCAACTTTATGTGGATAGCCTTTTCAATTAATAAGTAGATAGCTATATAAAAATGTCACTTTTATTATTAATATTATTCTGTTTATCAGGTGTAAGCAAACTTTTAACTTTTATCTTTTAACTGTTCACTTACTTAGGTACAACTTTAATATGCCATAAAAAAATGAATAACGAAATACTAATATACAAAACCGAAGACGGTAAAATAAAAATAGAAACTCATTTTGAAAATGAAACTGTTTGGCTAAATATAGAGCAAATAGCAGAGTTATTTCAAAAATCACGCTCTACTATAAATGAGCATATTCTTAATATTTATAAAGAAGGTGAGCTTGAACAAGAAGAAACAAAGAGAAAAATCGGAATTTCCGATTTTTCTACTAAACCCACAAATTTCTATAATCTTGATGTTGTAATTTCTGTAGGTTACCGAGTTAAATCGCAAATAGGTGTTCATTTTAGAAAATGGGCTACTAGCATAATCAAAGAATACATGATAAAAGGCTTTGCCATGAATGACGAATTATTAAAACAAGCTGGCGGAGGCAATTATTTTGATGAACTATTGGCTCGTATTAGAGATATTCGTTCTTCTGAAAAAGTTTTTTGGCGTAAAGTCTTGGATATATATGCTACAAGCATAGATTATGACCCCAAATCAGAACATTCGATATTGTTCTTTAAAACAGTTCAAAACAAAATGCACTGGGCATCGCATGGCGAAACTGCTGCCGAAACCATATATCGTCGTGTTAATTCAGAAGAAAAAAATTTAGGATTGACAAATTTTAAAAAAGAAATTCCAACACAAAAAGAAACTGAAATAGCTAAGAATTACTTAGTAGAAAATGAATTGAATATGCTTAACCGAATGGTAACGGCCTATCTTGAAGTTGCAGAAATTCAAGCACTAAATCAAATACCAATGTACATGGGTGATTGGATTAAACAATTGGACTCTTTTCTAACAATGACAGGAAAAGAGGTACTGCAACATTCCGGTACAGTAAGTCATAAACAAGCAATTGAAAAAGCTCATACAGAATATAATAGGTACAAGGAGAAGGTAAAAAACAGAATATCTCAAGTTGAAAAGGATTTTATGAAACAAATTGAAAACAAAACGAAAAGATAAAAAAAATAAACGAATTGACTGCTTGTTCTCTTGCACAGAGCAACGCCTTAAACAAGTAATGTTGTTGCATATTGATAAAGATAATTTTTTCAATAAAATGATAGATTATCAAATAAGCGAATTAAAACTTGGCTTATACAATATTGAAACAATTTGAGGAAAATCAAAAAAAATGTTGTGGTTTGAAACATGTCACATATTCTTACTTATATTCGTTGCATGTTGTTATATTTTAAAAATTGTAATGAAAATCAATAACATAACTGCCTACTGTCGGCGTGGCTTCAATGCCACACCGACAGTTTTAAACAGGCAAAATGTAACAAACCAGTACAACTTTTTGAAATTTCCGAAATACTAAAAAAATGAAGCTACAAATAAAACAACCTTCAAATATCAGCTCTTTTTGAACGAGATAAGTCTGTTATTTCAAGGCATATAAATAATGTTTTTAAAGAACAGGAATTAGAAGGAAATTCAACTGTTGCAAAATATGCAACAGTTCAAAAAGAGGGCGAAAAAAAAATTATCAGAAATATTGATTTTTGGTCAGCGGCAGGTGAATACACCTGCCGAGCGCAGTAAACTATCCAACTTTACGTGGGTAGCCCACAAGCCATCGCCGTCAGGCTAACACATAACTATCTATTATTTAACATATAACATTGTT
>JAOZVK010000049.1 GCA_029938185.1 Bacteroidales bacterium
ATTGTACCATTGTACCATTGTACCATTGTACCATTGTACCATTGTACCATTGTTAAGTAGGGCATTTTTTCTAAGCACAAAGTTAGGTAAAGTTTCGCAACATTATAGCCTCTTTAACATAATACATTATTAAAAATAAATATTATTATTTATGTTTTTCAGCAAAATAAAACTATTAAATTGATATAAATAAATAATTAATTATAAATTTGTAAATATACAATACAGAAATTGTACAAATTTAATATAAATTATGGCTACACGTATAGTATTGGACATTATTTTATTTTTTGACATGATTTACAGGATTAACAGGATTGATTTTTATCCTGTTATGAAACTCCTGATAAACAAGACTGTCCAACTTCTGACGGGTAGCCTAAATTATGTTTGATTTATCAGTTTTAGTTGTAACAAAGATAATGAAAAAATTTGATAATTAAGTTAAAGTAAATCTTTGCAAAGTTGTAATATACTGTAACTCTGACGCAAACGAGATTATCAACAACAAGAAATTCAAATATTATATAAATTATTAAAAAAATGTTAGATTCAGTAAAAAAAGTATTAGTATTAGGTTCGGGTGCATTAAAAATTGGTGAAGCAGGTGAATTTGATTATTCAGGCTCGCAAGCACTTAAAGCATTAAAGGAAGAAAAAATACAAACTGTTTTGATTAATCCAAATATAGCAACAGTTCAAACATCAGAAGAAATTGCCGATAAAATATATTTTCATCCTGTAACACCATATTTTGTTGAAAAAATAATAAAAAAAGAAAATCCCGAAGGTGTATTGCTTGCTTTTGGTGGGCAAACTGCCCTAAATTGCGGAATAGAATTATATAAAAACAATATATTTGAAAAATATAATGTCAAAGTTTTAGGAACTCCAATAAAGGCAATTATTGAGACCGAAGATAGAGAAAAATTTGTTGAAAAATTAGATGAAATTAATATAAGAACTGCCAAAAGTATTGCCGCTAACAGTTTAGCTGATGCAATAATAGCTGCCCATAAAGTAGGCTATCCCATAATAGTTAGAGCTGCATTTACTTTGGGCGGACAAGGCAGTGGATTTTGCTCAAACAAAGAAGAACTTGAAGTATTGGCACCCAAAGCATTGTCATACTCAAAACAAATATTGATTGAAGAATCATTAAAGGGCTGGAAAGAGGTTGAATATGAAGTCGTAAGAGACGAGTTTGATAATTGTATCACCGTTTGTAATATGGAAAATTTTGACCCACTTGGCATACATACTGGCGAAAGTATAGTTGTTGCTCCATCGCAAACATTATCAAACAATGAGTATCATAAATTGCGTGAATATGCAATAAAAATAATCAGACATATTGGGGTAATTGGTGAGTGTAATGTTCAGTATGCATTAGACCCAAAATCAGAAGATTACAGAGTTATTGAAGTAAATGCAAGACTTTCGCGTTCGAGTGCATTGGCTTCAAAGGCAACTGGTTATCCATTGGCACATGTGGCAGCAAAACTTTCGCTTGGATATGGGCTTCACGAATTGAAAAATGCAGTTACAAAAACTACAAGTGCTTTTTTTGAACCTGCATTAGACTATATTGTTTGTAAAATTCCACGCTGGGACTTAAACAAATTTATTGGAGTGTCCAAACAAATTGGAAGTAGCATGAAAAGCGTAGGCGAAGTAATGGCAATTGGTCGAACATTTGAAGAGGCTATACAAAAAGGACTTAGAATGATTGGTCAAGCTATGCATGGTTTTGTTGGAAACAAAGATATTGATGCTCTTGATATTTCGGACGAACTATCGAATCCTACCGAAATGAGAATTTTTGCAATTGCTATGGCTTTTCGTAAAAATTATTCAATCGAAAAAATTCACAAACTGACAAAAATTGATATTTGGTTTCTCGAAAAACTTAAAAATATCTATAATCTAAAAAATAATCTTGTACAATATAATAAAGTAAATGATATTCCATTAGATATTTTATTACAAGCCAAAAAAATGGGATTTTCAGATTTTCAGATTGGTAAATTTGTTATTGATGCTAACGAAAAAACTGATTTTGAAAAAATGTTACTTGAAGTTAGAGAATATAGATTAAAAAATAATATAGTACCATTTGTAAAACAAATAGATACGCTTGCTGCCGAATACCCTGCCAAAACCAACTATTTATATTTGAGTTATAACGGAAGTGAGCATGATATTGAATTTAATAAGGACAAAAAATCGGTAATTGTTATTGGTTCAGGAGCTTACAGAATAGGAAGTAGTGTTGAGTTCGATTGGAGTAGCGTTAATGCTTTAAATACTATAAAAAAAGAAAATTACAGGTCAATAATAATTAATTTCAATCCCGAAACAGTTAGTACTGATTATGATATATGCGATAGACTATATTTTGATGAGCTTACATTCGAGAGAGTATTAGATATATATGAATTGGAAAATCCAAAGGGAATTATTGTTTCTACTGGAGGACAAATAGCAAACAATCTGGCTCCGCGACTTTATAGTAAAAATGTAAGAATACTTGGAACTTCACCAAAATATATTGATAATGCTGAGAATAGACACAAGTTTTCGAGTTTGCTTGATAAATTAAAAATTGACCAACCAAGATGGAGAGAATTATCAAGCATTGAGGATATTAATGTATTTGTTGAAAAAGTTGGTTTTCCTGTTTTGGTTCGTCCTTCATATGTTTTATCGGGAGCAGCTATGAATATTGTTTCAAACGCAAGCGAATTAGAGCATTTTTTGACTCTGGCAGCCAATGTTTCCAAGCAATATCCAGTGGTCGTATCCGAGTTTATTGAGCTTGCCAAAGAAATAGAATTAGATGCTGTTGCAGATAAAGGTGAAATTGTAACATATGCAATATCAGAACATATTGAGTTTGCTGGAGTACATTCGGGCGATGCTACAATTGTTTTTCCTGCACAAAAAATATACTTTGAAACAATGCGTAGAATAAAAAAAATAAGTCGCGAAATTGCAAAAGCATTACATATTTCGGGACCTTTTAATATGCAATTTTTGGCAAAAGATAACAATATTAAAGTAATTGAGTGTAATCTCAGAGCTTCAAGAAGTTTTCCTTTTGTATCCAAAATTTTAAAGACCAATTTTATTGAAATTGCTACAAAAATAATGTTAGGTGCAAAATATGAAAAAACAGATACCTCAGTTTTTGATATAGATTATATTGGAATAAAAGCTCCACAATTTTCGTTTACAAGATTGCTAAAAGCCGACCCTGTTTTGGGAGTCGATATGGCATCAACAGGCGAAGTAGCTTGCATTGGCGATGATTATTATGAAGCTCTATTGCTATCTATGTTATCGGTTGGTTATAAGATACCCGAAAAAAATATTATGCTATCGACAGGACCTGCTCGCTCTAAAGTTGAATTGCTCAATAGTGCAAGACTTTTGACACAAAAAGGCTATAAGCTTTATGCAACAAAAGGTTCACAGGAGTTTCTAAACATGAGTGGAATAGAAGCTACTGTATTGCATTGGCCCAATGAAAACAAAAGTCCAAATGTAGTTGATTATATTAAACAAGGAAAAATTGATTTAGTAATAAATATTCCTAAAAATCTAACAAAATCGGAACTTAGCAACGGATACAAAATTAGAAGAGCAGCAGTTGATTATAATGTACCATTGATTACAAATTCGAGACTTGCAAGTGCTTTTTTAATAGGTATTTGTAAAACAAATATTGATGATATTGAAATTAAAAGCTGGGATCAATATTCGATATAAGTATAGTGAACAGTTAAAAGTTTGCTTAGGAGTTGCTCAAAAATAAAATTGCATTCTTAAAAACCTTATTTTTTTGTTAAAACCTTAATAGAAAAGATGAAACTACCACACCTTTTTTAACCTTATTATTACCAGTTTAATAAGGTAATAGGGTTTATAATCTCTATTAAGGTTTAAAATAAAAATATAAGGTTTAAAAACTATAATTTTTGTGTTTTAAGAATATTTGTTAATATGCTTAATTACAGTAAATTTATTTGATAAAATGATACAATTACGATTTTTTATGTGTAAATATGACAAATTTGATATTATTATCCTAATTATTCATTTATAAGATGTATGTTACTGATTGCAAACTATATAAATTAAAATCTTATATCAATATATTGGATAAATTGTATTATTGAAATTTTGTAAACAATTATCTGCATATATTTTGTTAAATGTTAAATTATTTTTGAGCAATTCCTTAATATAAAAACAACTCTGTAAACCCTGCATCAAAGTCCGAAAGGACGACCTATTGTTAGCCCCGTATGAAGCAAAGCGAAATACGGGGGAATAATGAATAAAGTAATTTATTAATTATTATAAAATCAGGTGTAAACTAATTCTCAATTTTTGATAATATATTGTTTTTCAGGCGATAATCAAAGTTTTAGTTTTTAATTTTGAACTTTGAACTTTCTTAATTAACTAATGGTTCACTTTTTGTTCACCTAAGTTTTAATAAATTTTTAAATAATTATATATACATTTGCTAAAATATAAATATATTATAATTTTAGTTAACTTCGTAGGACATAATAATTTTTGATTGATAAGAATAGCTTATAATTCATATTACCAGACAGTTATATATGTAAACTTTGTAAACAATAATATATTAAAAAATCTGTTTTTAGTTTAATTTGTTAATTATTGTAACTAAAATATAAGTATTTATTAACAAAATTTAAAAATATACGTATAATAAAATGTAGCTTTTTTTGTAAAACTATATTTTATTGACATAAGCTATTAAAAAGTTGGTTTATAATGTTTAGTCACACACAAATTTATTAACATCTTTTTAACCATATTATTTTTTTTAATCTAAATTTGAATATTAATTTAAAATCTTTTTTAAAATGAAAACATTAAAGCAAAAATTAAAGTATTTAATACCTTTGATAATACTTTTTTTATCATTTGAGAATGTAAGTTCACAGAACTGTACCGTAAATGCAGGTACTCCTAAAACCATTTGTTTAAGTCAAGGATTAGCATTAGACGGAGGGCAGGAAAATAATGTTTTAGTAGATGCTGTTTGGTCTCAAACAGGAGGCCCTTCGGTTACTATAACAAATCCTAATAATTTGAAATCCACAATTACAGGATACCAAGCAGGACAAATATATACTTTTACAATAACTGCAACATGTGAAGACGGAAATGTGGTTAGCCAAGATGTTGCTTTTACAGTCAATCCAATAACTATTGCAAATGCAGGAAACAATATAGCAAGCTGTCCTAAAGATGGTATTGCATTATCTGCTAATGATGCAGCAGGAGTAGAAGAAACTGGAAAATGGACAATTGTAGGCGTTCCAAAAGATGATAATAAAGCAGGAGTCACAATAACAGATGAAAATTTAGCAACTACAACAATAGACCTATCACCTACTTCTGCTGGAACAACAACATTAAGATGGGAAATTACAAATCCAAATGGTTGTAAATCTCATGATGATATTGTAATTACTAACTATGGAGGAGTTTCTACTATTACAGCAGGAGATGATATAGAATTAGATGGCTGTTATACAGTTGCACAAAGCCACAAGTTATCAGCTTCGTTTGGAGGAAATGATATAAACGGACAAAATGGAACATGGTCATTCGTTTCAGGACCAAGCACTCCCAGCTTTGATAATATAAACTCTAACACAGCAACAGTAAGCGATTTGAAAGAGGGAACCTACGTTTTTAGATGGAAAGTAGTAGGACTATGTGCAAGTGGTACTGATGAAGTTGAAATAAAAGTACTCGCTCCATCACAAGAAGTAACCAAAGTCCTTAATGATAAAGGTAAAGGACAAATAAAAGATATTAGATTATGTAACGAAAATATAACAAAAATAGTACTTACAGGTATAACTCCCAAGTTTGCTGGAGAAACAATATTGTGGGAATTAACATCTGACCAAACTGGAGTTTCAATCGTAAATTCTGATGAAGTATCTACCGAAATAACAGGTCTTGATGCAACAACAAATAAGCCATATGTATTTAAATATAAAATAACAAATGATAAATCTAAATGTTTTAATTTTGATGATGAAATTAAAATTTATTATTCAACAAAAACCCCAAAAATAAGTGTAGGAGACGACCAAGTGCTTGATTGCAACGATACGAAAGCAACAATTCCAATAGTAAGAGAGGGAGGAAGCTTGGGTAGATATAAAATTGTTTCGGGACCTGTAGTTTCTGAAAAATGGATAACGAGTAAACTTGGGGGAACTACTGATAAAGATTATGATATAACATTTTCTAAAGCAGGAATATACTCATTACTTTTTGAGCAATATGCTATTGGCTACGAATGCGAAAATGCTTTTGATGAAATAACAATAATTGTATCAAAAAATGTATCTGCATCGAATGCTGGTACAGATCAAGAACTTCCTTGTGATAATGTAGCAGCATCTTTAATTGGAAATGACCCTGATAACGGTGAAGGTTTTTGGACACAAGTAAGTGGTCCAAATATAGCAACAATAGCTGATGTAAATAAAGAAAATTCGGGAATTTCAAACCTTGTAAAAGGTTTGTATGTGTTTAGATGGCTTATATCAAGTAGTGCAAAATGCCCTACCAGTGAAGACGATGTAACAGTGAAAGTATCAACCACACCAGTAACACAAGCTGAACCAGGTGACCCTAAAACAATATGTCATTCTTCTGAACTAATATTAGAAGGTAACACTCCTGATGACAATGAAACAGGAACATGGTCGGTAAGCCCAAGTACAGGAGTTAAATTTTCCAATAAAAATTCACCAAAAGCAGTTGTTTCTGGTTTATCAAAAGCATCTACTGATTATACATTTACATGGAAGATTTCAAGTATATGTGGCACAACCACAAATGATGTTGTAATTACAACAAGTACAACTGCAGGTGCAAGCAAAGCACAAGCTGGTGATGACCAATGTTTAGCTTCAGGAACAACAAGTGTAAAAATGGATGCTACTAATCCCAATACAGGAGATGGATTTTGGACAATACTTAGTAAACCTGATGGTAACGACCCAAGCATAACAAATACTGAATCAAATGAAACTGAAATAACTGGTATGGTCAATGGAGTTTACAAGTTGGAATGGAAAGTTGAAAGTGGAACTTGTCAAGTAAACAGAGATACAGTTGTTATTGCAATTTCGGGAGATGTAACAACTGCCGCCGCTGGCGATGATAAAAATGTTTGTGGAACATCAGTAGCTATGACAGCAGATCCTGCAACAGTAGGCACAGGCGAATGGGTAAGAGTTTCTGGAAATGCTGGCTATAGTATTTCAGATGTAAATAGTCCAACAGCAACATTCTCTGACTTATCGCCAGGTATGTACGAATTTTCGTGGAATATTTCGCAGTTGGGATGTGAGTCAAGTAGCGAAGATAATGTAAAAATAAATGTTTCAGCAGCTCCATCAACTGCAGAAGCAGGAACAATTAGTGATATTTGTGGCGATAACAAAGTTACATTAGATGCAACAGAACCTACATCAGGAACTGGTTTTTGGTCAGTAACATATCCTTCAAGTATTGCTACAAATTCTACTGTTCCAAACGCACCTACATTTGATGATATAAAAAAACATAATGCTAATGTTACTAATTTAGCAACAGGCATTTATACATTTAGATGGAATGTTGTAACTGGAGCATTTTGTACACCTTCGATTGATGATGTAGTGATAAAAGTTTCGGCAAAAGCAACAGCTGGAAAAGATCAGAATTTATGTAGCTCAAATACTATTTTACTTGAAGGAACTGACGGAACCAATGGTACTTGGACAGAAACATCGACACATGGAGATGCTACAATAACAAAAAATACAGAATATACAGCAATTGTAACTGGTATGACTGCTCCAAAAGAATATATATTTAAATATGTTGCACCTGCAATATTTACCTGTCCTGAAACTGATGATGAAGTAACAATAAATACATCTCCATATGGTAGTACTCCAAGTGCAGGTGAAGACCAAAAAATTTGTACCACAAGTGGTAATTCTGTTTCAATGGATGCAACTAAACCTGTTGATGGAAAAGGAACAGGAACATGGATATTAATGAGTAAACCTAGTGGTGCACCTGACCCTGTTATTTCCAAAACTACTTACAATTCAGATGTAACAAACTTAAAAGATGGTTTATATGTTTATGAATGGAATGTAAACTACTTACAATGTCCTACTTACAAAGATGTAGTTAGAATAGAGGTTTCTGAGCCGCCAACAGTTGCTGAAGCTGGTGATGAACAAACAGATGTATGTAGAACATATGCGAACTTAGTTGGAAACACTCCTACTAAAGGAATAGGTACATGGACACAAGTTATAGTTGATACTGAAAGTGAAGGAACTATTGAAAGTCCTAATCAGCCAAAAACAAAAGTAGCAGTCTCGGATATTGGCTTACACAGATTCAAATGGACAATAACTAATGGCAGCTGTGATGAAAGTGCAGACGAAGTTGATGTTACATTTATTGGTTCTCCTACAAAACCAAATGCAGGTAGTAAACAAAAACTTTGTGATAAAAGTGAAATTACAATGGCGGGTAATGACGTTACAAAAGGTGAATGGACAAAAGTATCTGGTGGAGATGCAACTATAACCGATGATGCGAGCCATACAACAACTGTAACAGGCATGACAGCAGGTGAATACAGATTTAGATGGGCTTCTATTACTGGTAATTGTTCATTAATTGATGATGTTATAATATCAATAAGTCCATTACCAGTTACTTCGGCAGCAGGAGAAAATAAAAATATATGTGAGTTTGATCCCGTTTCGTTAAATGCAAATGACCCATCGCCAAATTCCGGTGAATGGTCTCAAGAGGGAGGACTAACAACTATAATAACTTCTGTGGACAATCATGTAACCCCTGTAAATGGAGCAACAGTTGGAAGTGGTTATACATACAAATGGACAATATCAAGTGGTCATTGTGATCCATCGACAGATGAAGTTACATTGAGTATTATTGCAAGACCAGATAAAACCCTTACTGTTAACGGTTCCACAGTATGTGATAAAATTCATGGAACAATTACAATAGTTTCGGCAAAAGATAAAGTTACATATAAGGCTTATATAGGAGAAACGGAAATAGCAAGTGGAATAGGTGACGGAAGCGATTTAGTTTTAACAATTCCACATGAAAATCTATCGGTAGGCGATAATTTACTTACAATAAAAGCTGATAATGGTACATGTATGGAATACCTAACCAACCAACCAACAATTGTTGTAAACGAAAATCCGGATTTAGCATTGACAGTTCAAGGCAGTACTGTCTGTATTGATTTTGATGGTACAGTTACTATAAAATCGGCAGAAAATGGTATTACTTATAAAGCTTTTAAAGGAGAAGATGAATTAGTATCAATAAAAGCAACAGCTGATGCTAATTTAGATTTGACTATACCAAGTGCTAAATTAACGGTAGGGAATAATGCAATCACTTTTAAAGCTGCAAATGCTAATTGTGAAGCAACTATGGAAAACACAACAACAGTTATAGTTAAAAACAAACCAAAAATTGACTTGGAAGTTAAAGGAAGCTATACTTGTACTGGTGTTAATGGAAGTGTAACAATAACATCGGCAGAAAATGGTATTACTTATAAAGCATTTAAAGGTACTACAGAATTGGCTACTGGAACAGGAACTGGAGGTGATTTAATACTTACAATAGCAATTGGAAATTTAGACGCAGGAGAAAATACAATTACTATTAAAGCTGATAATGGAACTTGTGCAGAAGTAACATTAACAAATACTGCAATTGTTACAGTAAAAGGAGATATTGCATCAGATTTAGCAGTAGAGGGTAGCACTGTTTGCTCAACAACAGATGGAACAATAACAATAAAATCGTCTGAAGAAGGTGTTACTTATAAAACATATAATGTTTCAAATGAAGAATTGACAACAGGAGATGTTGGAACTGGTGCTAATTTAGTTATAACTATACCAAAAGATAAATTAATTGTAGGTAGTATTGAAATAACAATAAAAGCACACTTAGGAGGAGATTGTTCTATTGTAACTTTAGAAAATAAGGCAACTATTACAGTTAAGGAAAGTCCCAGTATCGGATTAGTTATTGAAGGAAGTGATATTTGTTTTGGTTCTAGTGGAACTGTTGTTATAAAATCGGCTCAGAACAATGTTACTTATACCGCATTTATTGGCACAACACAGCTTGTAAGTGGTACAGGTAAAGGTACTGACTTGAGTTTGACAATAGGAAATAGTAGTTTAATAGTTGGCGAAAACACAGTTATAATCAAAGCAAGTAATGGAACTTGTGAACTTGAACTAACTGCTAAAGCTACTATAAATCAAAAAGCATCAATAAATTTATCATTAATAGTAAGTGCTGATAACTCTTCTATTTGCTCTGGAAGTTCGGCTAATATACTAATTGAAAATACTGAAGTTGGAGTAAAATATCAACTTCGAAACGATTTAGATGATAGTAATATAGGAACAGCAATTGATGGCGATGGAAGTACAATAAGTTTACCAACAGGTAATATAACTGTAACAACAACGTTTAATGTAACAGGAACAATTGAAGGTTGTACACCTCAGGAATTAACTAATAAAGTTACTGTTACAATATTAACAAAACCAAACACTGGCTTGGCAATTAATGCTGATGAAACAACGGTTTGTATTGATAATGCAACAAATATTATTGTAAACAATTCTGAAACCGATGTAACATATCAACTACGAAACGACAGCGATAACAGTAATGTAGGAGCTTCGCAAGTAGGAAATGGTTCTTCATTACTTTTACCAACTGATAATATAAGTGCAAATACTACTTTTAATGTTTTGGCAACAAGAGGTTCGTGTGAGTCTGCTGTAATGGATACAAAAGTAACAATTCAAGTTAATTTATGTAACAAACCTCCAATTGCAGTTGATGACAGTAGGGTTATTACAGAATTCACACTATTAAATGTTAAAGTATATGAAAATGATTCAGACCCAGATGGAGATTTAGATAATAGTTCAGTAATAATTATTAGTAATCCCAAATATGGAACAGCTACTTTAGATGGAACAGGTGGGATAGATTATACTCCTAATTTTGAGTTTAAAGACGAAGATAGAATAACATACAGAATTTATGATAAAACAGGTTTATACGATGAGGCAGACGTAATAATTACAGGTTGTCCAGTATTTGCTCCCGAAGGTTTTTCACCAAATGGAGACCAAATAAACGACATATATAAAATAATTGGTGTTGATTGTTCACCTGTTGAAATTGTAATTTTTAATAGATGGGGTAACAGAGTTTACGAATCAAAAAATTATCAAAACGACTGGGATGGTAGTGCTGATAATAATATTAAAACAGGAAATAGTAAACTACCTGCAGGAACATATTTCTATATTTTATATAAAAACGGTGTGAAAATTAAAAACGGACATCTTTATTTAAGTTATTAAGGTTGCTTAGGAATAGGTATTAAATAAATGTCCGTTTTGATAGATTAGTTTGTTATTTTACAACTTACAAAAAGTCGCAAATAGTGAACTATTTAAGACTTTTTTTAAGGTAGTAAAATGACAAAATAATGACGCAAAATAGGGCAGTTATTTGATACCTGTTCCTTAACTAAGTACTGTTACAAAAGTTTTTTGGTATTCGAATTTATCCAATCAACTGTAATACATTTGTATACAAAAAAGCGTAAGCCACATTAATTAGGTCAAAGACCTTAAACTATATATCAAGCATTCGCAAACCCACAAAATAAAAGTTTGCGAATGTGTGTTTTTTCTAAAATTTATTAATATGATGAATATAATTGAATATGAAGTATAAAAAAATAATGCTATCTATAATTTTTTTAAGTATTATAGTAGTTATATTTGAGTTAAATATATATGGGCAACAAAAACCAATGTTTACTCAATACATGTCAAACCTATTACCAACTAATCCAGCTTATGCGGGAACTGGAGGACGGTTTAATGTCTCACTATTTGCACGCGAACAATGGGTTGGTTATGAGGGAGCACCAAGTTCACAAATGCTAATAATAAATAGTCCAATATTAGGACATAGCTTTGGAGTTGGACTAACAATAATTAACGATAAAGTAGGACCTTTGCAACAAACAGGAGCTTATATTGATTTTGCTTTTAATTTTAAAATAAAAAATAATTTAAGGCTGTCGATGGGTTTAAAAAGTGGTTTTAATTTTTCAATCCCTAAATTTGATGATGTAAAACTTGTTGAACAAAACGACCCTGCTTTTACTGATGGTATAAAAGGTAGTTTTATGCCAAACTTTGGTTTTGGTGTATACTTGTATTCTCCACAGTATTATTTTGGAGTTACTATTCCTGAATTATTTAATAATGATATGGGAAAAGAAGGAGGAGCGAGCGATATTGGATCACAAAAAATGCATTTTTTTGTAATAGGTGGTTATGTATGGACTTTATCAAAAAATATAAAATTTAAACCTTCCGGATTAATGAAAATGGTTAGTGGTTCGCCACCATCATTTGATGTTACATGCAACTTTATATTGTACGATAAGCTCTGGTTAGGAGTTATGTATAGAATTGGTGATGCTTTAGGTTTTATTGCTCAATATCAAATAAATGACTTTTTTAGAGTTGGATATTCTTTCGACCTGGCATTAACAAAAATGATGAAGTATAATTATGGTACTCATGAAATAATGATTTCTTTTGAACTTCCGTATAAAACTATTAGAATTAAAACTCCTAGATATTTTTAAGATCTTCGACCTGTTTAATGTTGCTTACGCATGATATATAATTAAAAGATAAGTTTACAAAATAGGTGAAAACTTTTTATAATTTGTATTTACTGGTTATACACGTAGCTTATTTACCTAAGCTAAAAATATTAAATCAAATGAAAATAAAAATATATTTATCAATATTAGTGTTATTATTTATTGCAATAGAATCAAATTCACAAACGAGAAAAATTCATAGAGCTGATAAGAAATTTGATACATACAAATATGTAAAAGCTATTGAACTATATAAAGAAATTTCAAAAAGAAATTATAGAGGCAGTTCTAAAAATCATGTAGTATCAAGATTAGCCGATGGTTATAGATTAACAAATAAACCTCAAGAATCCGAAAAATGGTATGCCGAAGTTGTTAAAATAGATACTGTTAAACCTATTAATTATCTGTATTATGCACAAGCATTAAAAAGCAATGGTAGATACTCTGATGCAAAAATTTGGATGGATAAGTATTATTCCAAAAAACCAAGCGATTCCAGAGCTATAAGACATAATACAAAAGAGGATTATGTTAAAAGATTAATGTCTGATTCAAATAAATATATTGTAAAAATTTCTGCAATCAACTCAAAAGAAGCAGATTTTGGACCAACCTATTTTGGAGACAAAGTTGTTTTCTCATCAGATAGAAATACTCTAAAAGTTCAACCAAAACATGGCTGGACCGATAAACCATATTTAGATTTATTTGTTTTTGGAGTAGATAGTAATAATGTACTTACTAATCCAAAACAATTTTCGAAAAGAATAAATACAGCATACCACGAAGGTCCAACTACATTTTCTTCCGATTTGAAGACAGTTTATTTTACCAGAAATAATTTTTTTAAAGGACAAGAGGGCAAGAGCGAACAAGATGTTAATAATTTAAAAATCTACACCTCAAGTTATGTTGATGGAAAATGGAGAGATGAAGTATGTTTAAAATTCAATAGTAATGAGTATTCATGTGGTCATCCAACATTATCAAAAGACGGAAAAAAAATGTATTTTGCATCAGATATGCCAGGAGGTTTTGGCAAAACAGATATTTATGTTTGCACAAAAATTGATAGTCTAAATTGGACTAAACCAGTAAATCTTGGAAAAATAGTAAATACTGAAGGCGATGAAATGTTTCCATTTATGTCTAAAGATGGAAAATTATATTTTGCATCAAATGGACACTTAGGCTTGGGCGGATTAGACCTATATGTTGTTGAAGAAAAAGATGGAGTTTTTACAAAAGTGGAAAATATGTGTTATCCAATTAATACTAATCTTGATGATTTTGGATTAATCGTAGACACTCTTGGAATGGGCTACTTATCCTCTAACAGAAAAGGTGGTGTTGGCGACGATGATATTTACCACTTGGAAGAATTAGTACCGCCAGTTGCATATGCTGATTATATCTTATTAAATGAAGATGACCCACCAATTAAATTGAATATTATTTACAACGATAAAGATAGAAATAACGATATTGATACCCTGACAGTACAATTTATTACTAAGCTCACAAATAGTGGAACAATTGATGTTGATACGGTTGGAATGGCTAAATATTCACCTGCACCAAATTACAATGGGAAAGACCAGATTATATATAAAATAATCGACCAAAAAGGTATGAGCGATACAGCAATTGTTTACATAACTGTAATTCCTGTAAACGATCCGCCAATTGCAAATCCTGATTATTTGCTAACATATGTTAATGCTGTAAATGTAATGAAAAATTTATCGGACAATGATTCTGATGTTGATGGCGATATTGATCCTCCTTCGGTTCAAATAATTGGAAATCCACAAAATGGTAGCGCAACAATTGATAGTACTGGAGGCATATTTTATACACCTAATAATGAATTTTGGGGAAAAGATACACTTATTTACCAAATATATGATAAAACAAAAGCTAGTGATATTGACACTTTGTTTATTGTAATTGATGAAATAAATAATCCACCAGTAGCAGAACCCGATTTTGCTCAAGCAAATAGAAACAATCCACCATTTTATATGAATCTTATTAAAAATGATTCTGATATCGACGGTAATCTTGACTCAAACTCTGTTGTTATATTGAAACAACCTATTAGTGGAGGAACAGCAGTTTCAAATGGAACAGGTATTGATTATAAAATAGGTAAAGATTTTTTAGGATTAGATATGGTTGTATACCAAATAACTGACAAGAGAGGTTTGATAGATATTGATACCGCTTATATTCTTGCACCTAAAATTGATACAATTCATTATAATTTAGGAAAATCAAATATACGAGCCGATGCTGCTGCTAAACTAAGTAAAGTTTCAATAATATTAAAACGCTTTTCTCAATTTGGAGTTGAAGTACATTCACATACAGACGCGAGAGGTAGTGCTGGTGGTAATTTAAGACTATCGCAACGTAGAGCCAATTCGGCTATAAACTTTCTTGTGAGAAAAGGTATCAAGAAAAAAAGACTAATTGGACATGGACATGGAGAAGAGCAACTATTAAATAAATGTAAAGATGGAGTATATTGTACTAGACCAGAGCATGGTGTAAATAGAAGAACAACTTTCTCTATACGTAAAAATGATAAATAATTTAATATTATAAATTCAATATACGGCTAAGTAATTAACAATGAACAATGGATAATTAACAATTTTGCTTACGCTTGATAAACAGTATAATAAAAAAAACAAAAGTGTTGTTTTTATATATCGACCTACTTATCCGTCAGAAGTTGGACAGTCTTGTTTATCAGGTATTTCGTAACAGGATAAAAATCAATCCTGTTAATCCTGTAAAAAAATAAAATAATGTCCAAATATACGTGTAGCCCAATTACAAAGCAAAATTTAATAGGTTGAGGTTTAGAATGGATAGCCAATTCCAAAATTAAAAGAAATTTCGTCCCATTTCAATGCTTTTTTACCAAGCCACTTAGACCCTACACTCAATGTAGGGTCTTTTATTTTTATCCCCATATCGACACGTAAAACAAAAAATGAAAAATCTAGCCTCACACCCAAACCTGTTCCAATAATTAAATCTTTGTAAAAGCTATCTTTCTGAAAGTATGCTCCTTTCCTACTATCATTTTTATCTATTGACCAAATGTTTCCTATATCAACAAACAAAGCCCCTTCGACAACCCAAAAAAGATTTCGACGATATTCAATATTTGCCAATAGTTTTATATCACCATGACTTTGTGCATAGGCATACTCGGTAACCGTATCAACATTAAACGTACCAGGTCCAATTGAACGTGTTTTCCAAGCTCGTATACTGTTTGAACCTCCAATAAAAAATTCTTTTTCAATTGGAGTACCAAGTTCTGAACCGTATGGAATAATTGCACCTGTATATATTCTAAAAACCAAATTGTTCTTTAACCAGTAATGATAATATCTAAAATCTATTTCAGTTTTTGCATATTGAAAATATGGCAATTTGAAAACCCTATAGTATTTATTATAATTATCAGCTTTATTAAAAGCATTCATTCTTTGTTCCATCAATTCTTGTCGTTCTGAATCGTCATAATTACTAAGCATTCCTTCTATCAAAGGTTTAAAAATATCGCCAATCATTACTTGAGGTTCATTAAATGTTTTATTGAAAATATTTAATAAATTTCCACTTAGTTCAATATTAAATTTTAAGTATATAAAGTCTATTTTTTTATTTACTTTTTGATTGTTATACAAAAAACCATACTTACCTGAAGCTATAACACGATCAAAACTTTCTTCTAATAAATATTTATCTAAAATATATGCAACATAACTCGAATCTAAACTCGAATATTTTATTGAATATAATTCCATTGGATAAAAGAAATGAGTCATATGTTTTGATGTTTTCCACTGATAACCAAAAGAACTACTTATTATATATTTTGAAATATCGGGACTACGTTGATAGTTGTATGAAAATAAAAAATTTGTTTTGGGAGTATTTTTTTTATTAAATTTCTCAGCTTTCAATGGAAACATAAATTTTGGAATTTTTAAACTAACTGTTATTCCGTTTTCAACAACATTGAAATAACTATCTTCGCTTGATGGTAAATCAATTCTATTGTCAAACGATGTAACATAATCTAAATTTAGAATCTCAGCACCTTTAAATAAGTTTCTATGCTGATAGTTTAGTTTTGCTGCCATTCCATATTTTCCTGCAGAACTGCTTCCTTCTAATTCAAGAGAATATGATTGTTTTGTAATTGGAAATAATCTTATATAACAATCTAAATAATTTTTATTTTCTTTTTGTAACGAACTATTTTTTTTAAAATCAACATTTATAAGTTTAAAATTCATCAATGATGAATAATAATCAAATGTACTCTCAACATTTTCTTCTTTATATAAGCTATCAGAATATAAACTTACACCTCTTTTTAGTAAACTTATTTTATAGGGATTTTTTTTATGGTAAGTATAAGTTATTCTATTTTGTTTAATAGAAGTAAATTCGCTTAAATACTTATTTTGTTTACTAATTGATAGTTGAGGGTTAAAATTTGGATAGATATTTATATTATTTATTTTGTATCTTTTATGCAATGATATATCGAAACTCTCTTTATTGTTTTTTCTTTTAATATTATTAATTTTTAGTGTAAGCTTTACTTGATGATTACCCAAAGATGTATCAACTGAATATGTTATATACTCTTTAACAAACTCGTAATAACCGTTGTTTAGCATTATTTTGTTGATTCGATTTCTCTCTTTTTCAAGAATATCAATATCAAAATCTATTTCTGGTTTTAGAAAACTTTTATTTCTATTTTTACTTATTATACTATCAATACTTTTATCTTCTATATCAATATTTATTTTTTTTACTTTATATACAGCATTTGGTTTAATAAAATAGTTTATGCTGATTTTTTTATTTTCGATTTTTTTTTCACTATATATTTCAGGATTGTAATAACCTTTTCTTTTTAAATATAGTTTAAATTGTTTTTTTGATTTTTCTGTAAATACTTGATTATATACCACTGGAGGTTCACCAATTTTCCTAATCCATCTAGTTATGTACGGTTTTTCTTTTGGTTTTTTTCCACTAGCTTCTCTAATTACATTTATTTCCTCTTCTTTTTGTTTTCTAATTATTTCGCGTTCTTCTTCTTTTTGAGGATCAACCAAGTTGTATATATTCAGATACAATGGAACTCCAATAAAGGATTTATTAGGTTTTTGTTTAACATAGCTCTCAAAATCAGCTGGTTTAATGTTTTTATCAACACAATTAATTTTATACGATTTTAATAAATATTCATTTTTCTCAAGATATTTTGTTGAGTTGCACGAATAATTTAATATCAATATTATATTTATAATAAAGATTATTATTGTTTTTTTCATCTTTTACTGTATATACTCAATTAGGGTTAATTTAAAACTATTGTATTGTCAATTATATCATAGTTATTAGAACTTTCCAAAAGTTTAAAACTTTTGGAAAGGTAAGTTTTAAACCTTTTTTAGTATAAGTAAGTGAAAAACTGGCAAGTTTCAATTTCCACCTAACAGTTTATAACTTTAAAAAACTAAAGTTTTGAACTTTGTAAACAAATTATTAGCAAGTGATTAAATGCCTTTTGTTAGAGTGTTAAAAGAATGCGTAAGCAACATTAAGGAAATGACGAATTATAAATTACGAATTGGTTTACACCTGGGCTTATAAAAACTAATAATTTGCAAAATATTATTAGTTCTAATTTTATTCTTTTTTTTTCGTATTGCTTTTGCCCTTTCAGGGCGTTTTTGCTTGCGAATGCATTTAGACATAGGGCGTTGCCCCATGTTAATGCTTATGCCCTTTCAGGGCAAAA
>JAOZVK010000407.1 GCA_029938185.1 Bacteroidales bacterium
CCTGTTAATCCTGTCTAAATAATACTAAAGAAACTTACGTCTTGTTACACTACGGTATTCATTCTCAAACTTAATTGAATACCTCCGATTTACACTGGAGGCTACAAACATGTCAAATCTACGGTTTTTAAATAAATTTATAAATTGTGAATGCAACCTAAGCAAGATCAAAAAGCTCAAAGAGCCATTTATTCGCTTTCTTCTTTTTTGAACAGTGTTAGAATTATTTGTGCTAAATAAACTCCAAAAGCACTTTCGACAAGTCCTATAATTTGTTGTAATTCTTCTATTTGTAAACTTCCTTGTGCTGCTAAATTTATACTGATTATGATAGCTGCAAAATATAATGGAAAAACAATAAAGGTTAATAAAACTATTGAACCTTTTACTTTTTTTATTTTTGGTTTGTCTTCTTTTTCTACATATGGATTAGACAATATGTCTTTTATCATAACTGTTAGATATACAGTAAAAAGAGGAAGTATTAAAGTTATTAACGAAAATGTATCTTTTTTCTGTAAGCCATCTGTGGCATAATGAAATAAAATAAGTCCTATTGTTATAATTTTTGCTGATAATATCAAAAACATGATAATATTTTTCAATCTTTTTTCTTTCATATCTATTTATTTTCCGTAGTTTTTTAAATTAGTTATTCTATTTATAATTTTTATTGTTACTTCTTTGGCATAATCGTTTATATATTTAGGAAATCCCCTATCCATATCTTTCATAGTTTCCCAACGGCTATTTCGGTAGAAACCTGAACCATATCTACCAATGATATTTGTTTTTATATTAATTTGATTAGTCTCGGTATTTAACACAAGACTAATTTTAAACTTTAGATGCTCATAGGGAACAAATTTTTTCTTATAAAGAAATTTGAGCATAGTATAAACAAAATTTTCGCCTGCATCGTTCAAAACTTCTTTCTCAAGATTTTCAACTTCAAACTCTAATGTTTCGTTACCTCTAATATATTTAGATTTGAATTTTTGTTTTTTACTATTTTTTTCAAAACCTCCTTTTCTATAAATTTGTCTAAAGTGTTCGTTTAGTGTGGCATAGTACACATCTTTTGCAATTTTTGTTTTACTTGTAATAATATCTTCACTAAAATAGACAAAGTTTTTTATATTTAACTTTTTATTATAATCAGCCATACAAATTCGTTCCTTTTCATCGCCTGTAAATTTATTAGTATCTTCGTTAAACCAAAATTGTATAAACGGACAGTCTTGATTGATATACGATTGTCGGATTTCTAATAATACATTTTCGGGTATTTTAATTCTAAATACATTTATACTATAAAAATACAAATATTGCCGAATATTTGCATTTTTTTGTTTACGAAAATCAGTTTTTAATTTACGCCAAAGTGTACTATTTTTTGCAGCATTATCAGAATTAAACTTAAATTGAACTCTGATAATATTATTTTTTTTATCTAAAACTATATCTTTAAATTTAAAAACTTGTGAAATACCTGTTTCTTCAAGTTTTTCTATTAATTTGTTTTTTGTAGTTTCATTTACAAGTTGAGTTGTTTCGTTTATTTCTTGTGCTTGCAAATTTAATTGCAACAGTATAAATAAAAATAATATAATATTGGTTTTCATTTTTTAGTTTTTTTTAATAAATAAAAATGTAGCCTTTGGATTGTCCTGAGAACTTATCTTACCACTTGTTACTGTATATTTTATCTCTTTTATAATATCTGAAATTGTAAGTATATTATGATTGTTGCTTTTACCATATTTAAGAACATAAATCAAGGCTTCGGTAAACTCCGAAAAACCATCATTAGCAATTGTTCCTTCGCCTTCGCCAGAGGTTATAGCACGAAGTGCCGGTTTATTTGAAAAATTTTCCGAAATATATTCTTCTCTTGTTGTGTTATGTTCAGGTACATTGTCGCCCAAACCTGTATATATTGTTAAACCGCTATAACAAGCATCAAGTACCAAAAGAATATGATTACATTTATTATCAATCGAAAGATTGTTAAATTCACTATGAGCTATTTCGGTATTATTATAACAAAACAAACTACCTGTTACTTTAGTTCTCACTTCTTTTCGTTTTCCATGTCCCGAAAAATATATTAATAATTGGTCATTTGCTGAATATGTTTTTTTATTGTATTGTTCTAAAACTTCTGTAATCTGTTTTTTAGTATAGTTAGGATAAATATGTGTTTCAAAACCATAATTGTTATATAGTACTTTTGCTAATGCTTTTGCATTTTTTTTTGTACCTTTTAAGTTTTCCGAACTGCTATTACTATAATCACTCACATAAAACAACAATGCATAATCTTTGCGTTTTGTCTTATAATTTATTGTAACTTTTATTGTAGTTTCGTTATTTTTTATGTCTTCTGCTTTTATTGTAAATATATTTTCACCTTCTTTTAAAACCACTTTATAACTAAAATAATTTTGGTTCTCTGCAATATTATATTTGTTTATTTCTATTTCATCTATTTCACTATCATCTTTTACAGTACCACTTATTGTATATTCTTTTTTGTTTGTATTTATATAAGTACTATGATTTAATTTAATTATAGGTGGTGTTTTATCTTTTTTTACAATATCAAATGAAATATTCAATTCTCCTGTAGCACTAATACTTGTCCAGCTTGTAGGTAACGGAATTTGTAGTTTACCTTTTGGCGAATGAGATGTTTGCTGCGAAAATATAGTATTTACAAAAAATAATGTTAAAAATATTATAATGGAAGTTTTCATATGTAATTGATAATTGATAATTGATAATTGATAATTTTTCAACGGTACAATTATACAAAATATTTGAATGATAAATGCATATAATTGTTGTTTTGTTATCGAAAAAAGCCTTTAGGCTTGACCATTATGTAGCCCACGATGGTAATCGTGGGTAAATATAAATAATGATTATATCAAATTGCCATAGGCATGGGCTATTTTGGCTAAACCTATGTTATCTAAAAGGTCATACCTACGGTATTATGGAAAAATATTTACATTTATGCCCTCCGATTACCATCGGAGGCTACATATGGATTATGCCTAAAGGCATTTAATAACCACATTTATAAGTACATAATTACCAAATCATTATAATATATTTATTCGTTTATTGTTATCGAAAAAAGCCTTTAGGCTTGACCATTATGTAGCCCACGATGGTAATCGTGGGTAAATATAAATAATGATTATATCAAATTGCCATAGGCATGGGCTATTTTGGCTAAACCTATGTTATCTAAATGGTTAATTGAAGCTCCAAAACTCACCTTTGTTGCCTTTTCTATTAATAATCATTAACTTATTGTAATTCTGGCGTAAGCAAACTTTTAACTCTTAGTTTTTGATTTTTGTTATTATTTATTTTTAGCTCAAAACAAAGCTGGACAAACTGTGTTAAACTAATGACTAAGCGCCAAGCGAAACCCCAAGTAGTTGCTTCCGTAGGTAGAATTGTCGTAGCTACGAAAAGCAACACGACAGTAAAAACTGCCATTGCCCCAACTACCACCACGATTAACACGATAAGAGCCAGTTCCACTTTCCCAAGCACTACCATCATTTGGTGCATCTTTATAATTGCTATGCCATTTGTCTTGACACCATTCCCACACATTACCAGTCATATCATATAGTCCAAGTTGGTTTGGTTTTTTTTGTCCTACCTTATGGGTTTTATTATCTGAATTTGAATAATACCATGCATATTCTTTTAGTTTGCTTTCGCTATTTGTTCCGGCATATTTAGTCCTATTATTTGCTCCGCCTCCTGCTGCATATTCCCACTCGGCTTCGGTTGGTAGGCGGTATTTTTTGCCTGTTTTTTTGCCTAACCATTTGCAATAAGCTATGGCATTGTTCCAACTTACTCCCACAATTGGTAGATTATCATTGCCTACATATTTTTTATAATAATCTTTATTACTTCCATTTTCGTATATATTGTAGGAGTTTCCTTTTTCTAACCATTTGGGATAGTTTGTTTTTGTTTCGTTTACAAATTCCATATACTCACCTATTGTTACTTCATATTTTCCTATATAAAAATCATTGAGTGTTACTTTGTGGGGTGGTTTTTCGCTACTATACTCATCATTACTCCCCATAGTAAAACTACCGCCTTTTACTAATACCATTTGTGGTGCAATACTTTTTCTAACTGTAACTTTAAATACAAAATTGTTGCCATTTAATTTGTTTCGGTCTTTTCTTACTGTCCAAATTGCTGTATTTTTACCGTTTTTAAGCACTATTGCTTGTCCTGTGTTTGTAATAGTTTTGGGTTTGATATCAAAAGTTTGTCCTCCATCGTCTGAGCAAAATATTTCAACATCAAAAAGTTGTCCTTCTTGTATATTGCTCATTGTGTAATCTATTTTTACATTGTTTCCGTCTTGCGCAAATGTTACTTTTCCAAGTTTTTGTGCCTTCAATGGTAATATGGCTATTAAAACAATAGCTAATAATAAAGTTTTAATTTGGTTCATTTTTTAGTTTTTTTAATATGGTTTGTGTTCAATAGTAAGGTCTTCGACCTATTTATAGTTGCTTACGCAAGATATATAATAAACGGTATTTCAAAAAGTAAGCTCTATACTAAATAGGTAAAAACTTATGTATGGGTGCTTAAGTAATTGATAATTGATAATTGATAATTGGTAATTGATAATTGGTAATTGATAATTGATAATTGATAATTGATAATTGATAATTGATAAATGTATATAATTGTTGTTTTTTTTCTATATTTACATGATTATCATCTTTGGCAAACAAGCATTCCCCGTATTTCGCTTTGCTTCATACGGGGCTAACAATAGGTCGTCCTATCGGACTTTTGATTGCACATGTTGATATTTCTTTTGCTTTTTGACTAATAATATGTGTTCCTTGAAAGCCCCAAATATCATAATAAATATTATCTTTGAAGTGTAATTTTGTTGGATAAGTAGGTCGATATACAAAAACGACACTTTTATTTTTTGTATTATACTGTTTATTAAGTGTAAGCAAAATTGTTCATTGTCCATTATTCATTGTTAATTACTTACAACCAATTTTCTTTTTTAAATGCCTTTTGTTCTAATTTTTGATATTCTTTATAATTTTTTATTTCACCAATTTTAAATTCTTTTTTTATTGGTTCGGTTTCAATAATTTAGGCTTTTCTGAATTGTGTTTTTATGTAATCAATATCCTGCAAATAGTCTTGAATATAGTGTAGTACGAAATAGTGGCAGATTTAATTTTTCTAATATTGATTTGAATTTAGGGAACGGACTATTAAGTACTGTTACAAAAGCATTTATGTCCACCGATTACCATCGGTGGCATGCCTATAGAACATGCCTAAAGG
>JAOZVK010000408.1 GCA_029938185.1 Bacteroidales bacterium
ATTTTTCAGGGCTAAAAACCCCCAATTATTAACACCCCAGTCGAAGACCTTACTAATTGATTTGTAATAATAATTAAAAAAATATTTTTAATAATGAAAGGTTGGTCAAAAATTCAATCATTTTCAAGAATTTATCAAGCAGAACTATGTAAGGATATTCTTGACAAAAACAATATTAGTTCAGCAATTATCAATGCAAAAGATAGCTTATTCCTAATGGGAGAAATTGAGCTTTATGTGAAAAACGAGAACGAGGCTCATGCCAAAGCTCTAATTGATGAATTTAACGGACTAATAAAAATTAACTCATTTGTTGGGTATAAACAAATTGAATTATTTAATAATATATTATTAGATAATGATATAGAGGCGTTTATAGTAGAGACTAAAAATTCTAAATACATTTTGGAAAACTATGAGCAGTACATAAAAAATGAAGATATTGAAAAAATCGTTCCGTTTTTAACAGGTGAGAAACTACTTGGTTGGAAAAAAATAGAAACTTGCACCAGAGTAAATCAAACCAAGTATAGAACTGATATCTTAGATGAAAGGAATATTAACTCAATAGTTATTAAAAGAAAAAACTCTGAATTTCATCTCGAAGAAATTGACATCTATGTTGAAGAGCAAAATAGCGAAAAAGCTATTACATTATTTGATGAATTATACGGTTGGATTAAAATTGCTTCATATAATGAGTCGTACCGAGGTGATATTACAGTTGAACTTTTGAATGATAATAATATAAAAGCTTTACAAAAAAGACATGCTGCGTTTTATGAAATTTATGTGGAATACAATACTAAAGAAGCAGCGATTGATATTGTAAATAGAAATAAAGAATGGCTTATGTTACATGTATTTGATTCATTATATAAAGCCGAATTTTATAAAGATTTGTTAAAAAATAACAGTATTAGTTCGATTATTGTAAACGAAAAAGATAGCATGTTTCTAATAGGTGAAATAGAAATGTATGTAGAAAAATCAAATCTTGAAAAAGCAAAATCCTTAATCAAATAAAGTTGAAAAATATAATAAAGCGTATTATAACAGGAGTATTATTTATTTTAGTAATTTTAGGAAGTGTAATAGCAAGTCATATTTCATTTCTTATTATTTTTGTAATTATAATAACATTGGGAATTAGTGAATTTTACACGC
Source organism: Bacteroidales bacterium (assembly GCA_029938185.1). Lineage (GTDB taxonomy): Bacteria > Bacteroidota > Bacteroidia > Bacteroidales > JAOZVK01 > JAOZVK01. The sequence goes on from JAOZVK010000408.1 coordinate 1,168, forward strand.
TAATTAGCAAAGATAATATTAAACCTCAAAAATATATGGGTATAATATTTGGCGTTTTTGTTTTCGTTAGTAATTACATATTTATAAATAATTATGTAAACAAAAAAATATTCTTAATATATATAATATTTTTAGCTATAATTTTTATTGTTGAATTATTTAGAAACCAAACTAAACCATTTCATAATATATCATACACAATATTTGGTATTATATATATATCTCTACCATTCTCTCTTTTAAATTATCTTGCATACACACCATTAACAGACTATCAATATAATAGTAATATAATAATTGGATTTTTATTTATTGTTTGGTCAAACGATTCAGGAGCATATTTGGTAGGGTCGCAACTTGGTAAACGCAAATTGTTTGAACGTATTTCTCCAAAAAAGACATGGGAGGGGAGTATTGGAGGAGCTGTTTTTTCGGCAATTACAGCATTTGTTATTTCAAATATTTTCAATATCTTACAATTAACTGACTGGCTTATAATTGCTTTAATAGTATTGATATTTGGTACACTTGGCGATTTGGTCGAATCAATGTTTAAACGTAGTATAAGTATTAAAGATTCAGGTAATATTCTTCCAGGTCATGGTGGAATACTTGATAGATTCGATAGTATTATACTATCAGCTCCTTTTGTATATTTATATATACTTATGATATAAGTAATTGACAATTGATAATAAACAATTGATAATTTTGTTTACACCAGAATTACAATAAGTTATAACCTTACAAAGTGTCGATTTTATATGATAACCTACTTATACTTAGTTTGGCAGATTATTTATGAGTATAAAATGATAAAAGGTTTGGAGAAACAATTTTAAATTAAAAACTACTTTTTTAAAGACATGACACTACACAAAGAGGGAACAAAAATAATTTTAACAACTATTATTATTGTTTTATTAATCAATTCACTAACATTCTTTTTTTCGAGTTTTAGCTTTATAAATTATATTGTTTTGATTATAACCGTTGTTATGAGTTTGTTAATAATACAATTTTTTAGGGTTCCAAAACGAAAAGTTATTATTAACGATAAAAATATTCTTGCACCCGCCGATGGTAAAGTCGTAGTTATTGAGCAAACCGATGAAAATGAATTTTTTAAAGACAAAAGGATTCAGGTTTCAATATTTATGTCACCAACAAATGTTCATGTAAATTGGTTTCCTTTAACAGGTTTTATTAAATATTACAAATACCATAAAGGATTATTTTTGGTAGCATGGCATCCAAAATCATCAACCGATAATGAACGAACTACAATGGTTATTGAAAATATGTTAGGTAGGCAAATATTGGTACGGCAAATTGCTGGTGCTGTAGCTCGAAGAATAGTTTTTTACCCAAAAGTAGGTGATAGAGTAGTACAAGGAGAACAGTTTGGTTTTATAAAGTTCGGGTCAAGATTAGATTTGTTTTTACCTCATGATTCAAAAATATTAGTTAATCTTGAACAAAAAGTTGTTGGTTCACAAACGGTTATTGCTACATTTTAGAATTTGCTTTTTGAGTTATTTTTCAACATTAAATAGGTTGAAGACCTTTTTTATTTTCAAAAGTAAACAATATATCTTCAATTTTCTTTGCAGTTTCCTTATATTCTGGCATATCCCAAATACGTTCAAAATATTCGCGTAGTAAATAATATTGTTCTTTGTTTGATATTTTGCCTTTTTTTATAAATGATTGTATTTTTTTTTGTAATCTTTTATCAATATCTAACAAATCGTGATTGAATTTTTTACGAAGTATTTTATTAAGTTCCAGTCTATCTTTTGATTCTAAATATAATGCCCAAGATGTCATATCATTAAAAGCTGCTTTCATTTCTGTTATATCTTGTTGCTTTTGATTAATTTTTATTTTCTCCCAATATTCTTTAATTTCATTACTACCTGTTTTTTTTGACATAAAATTTGCAATAGTAACACACCATTCCAAATAATAGTTTAATTGTTTTATCTGAATATTTTTTAATGTATTCATTTTTATTGATTTAAGTTCCAGTATATTTGTTTAATTTTCCAAAATACTTGTTTGACTGTTCATAAAAAAACACCCCTGCTTTATTTCGTTTCCATACAGCTCTTCGTATATTTGCTACTTTTGTGTGTTCTACTCCTCCGTAGTAATCTATTAATTGCTGTTCTCTACCCTCTAATAGCAGGGTGAAATAAAACACCATTACCAAGCTTATCAATCATTGGATTTATAAATCCTTTTTTAATATAACGATGTCCATACATTCGTTTTTTTAGTATTTTTGCAGGTTCACCAAACCCACTTGTTCGTCCAATATAAACTTGTCCTGTTTTTGGGTTAATAAGTACATAAGTTAAAAATGTTCGTGCATTAATATTCCATACTCCAGCAACGACTAACACTCCAGCAGCAATAAGCTGAACCGCCGATAAAGGTTCAATAAGCAATATAACAAAACTTGATATAAATAGTAAAATACTTAAAATCATATTTTTATTTTTTCAAAAGTAAACAATATATCTTCAATTTTCTTTGCAGTTTCCTTATATTCTGGCATATCCCAAATACGTTCAAAATATTCGCGTAGTAAATAATATTGTTCTTTGTTTGATATTTTGCCTTTTTCTACAATTTTTGTAACTCGTTTTATATGCTTTTGGTCAGCTTCAAACAAACCATGTCCAAATTTTTTTCGTAATATTTCATCAAGTTTTTTGTATTGATTTGGGTCGAGGTCTTGTACCATTTCAAGACTATCATTGTATGCCATTCTCAATCCATTTAGCCATTTTTTAGTAAAGCTCATTTTTGGCCAATTTGCAAACCAAGAAATATTTTTAGCTATCGGACTCACTTTGTCTAAATACTTTGCTGTTTCCAAACACCAGTTTTCTTTATAATTAAATTCTTGTAATTCGTTTATGGTAAGTGTTGTTTTTTTCATCTATTTTTTAAATTTAATACTATTAATCAGTTTCAACTATTTCATTTTTTTATTTACCCCCGTATATTTTGATATATTACCAAAATTAGCATCTGATGCTTGATGAAAACTATCACCAAATGGATTTCGTTTAGCTACCCCACGTCTTATATTTGCAACTTTTGAATGTCCAATTCCTCCATAATAATCAATCAATTGCTGTTCTCTACCTCTAATAGCAGGACGCGCATTTAATCCTTGCATTGCTTTATCTACCATTGGATTACAAAAACCAAGTATTTTATAACGATGTCCATACATTCGTCTTTTTAGTATTTTTGCAGGTTCGCCAAATCCACTTGTTCGTCCAATATAAACTTGTCCGGTTATTGGATTTACCAAAACATAAGTAAGATGTGTGCGTTTCAAAAGATTAAAAACTCCTGATATTATAAATACTCCAGCAGCAATAAGCTGAACTGCCGATAAAGGTTCAATAAGCAATATAACATAACTTGATATAAATAGTAAAATACTTAAAATCATATTTTTATTTTTTCAAAAGTAAACAATATATCTTCAATTTTCTTTGCAGTTTCCTTATATTCTGGCATATCCCAAATACGTTCAAAATATTCGCGTAGTAAATAATATTGTTCTTTGTTTGATATTTTGCCTTTTTCTACAATTTTTGTAACTCGTTTTATATGCTTTTGGTCTGCTTCAAACAAACCATGTCCAAATTTTTTGCGTAATATTTCGTCAAGTTTTTTGTATTGCTTTGGGTCGAGATCTTGTATCATTTCAAAAATATCATTATATGCCATTCGCAAGCCTTTCAAATCAGATTTTGTCATTTTAATTTCGTCCCAATCGTCCTGCCAATTGTAGCCTTCAACTGGTTCTATACTGTATATGTAATCTAATATTATTTTACACCATTTATCTTTAAATAATAATTCTATTGTTTCTTCTTTTGTAAGTTTATTTTTCACCATATCTAATATTTTATTTTCCTGTAAATTCAGATAAACTACCAAAATATTTATCTGAAAGGCTATGAAATTGTTTTCGAAGTCTATTTGTTTTACTTACTCCACGTCTTATATTAGCAACTTTTGAATGCCCAATTCCTCCATAATAATCTATCATTTGTTGTTCTCTACCACGAATAGACATATAACCAATGTTGCCTTGCATAGCTTTGTCAATCAACAAACTTGTAAATCCTTTTTTAATATAACGATGTCCATACATTCGTCTTTTTAGTATTTTTGC
>JAOZVK010000409.1 GCA_029938185.1 Bacteroidales bacterium
ATCAGAAAGTTATGAATAAGTAAATGTCGAAAAACTTTTGTAACAGTACTTAAATATTATTTTACAATCTCTCCCATTTTGTAATTTATTTCTTTACTTACTTTTCCTTTTTTCCCCCAGAAAGTCCATTTGCCGTCAGGTAATCCATTGCTATATGTACCTGCATAATTTTTTTTCCCACTTTTATACCAAACTGTAAAACTACCATCTTTAACACCATTTTTATAGGTTTCTTCAGTCCATTTTTCACCGTTTTCGTGCCAATAAGTACATATTCCGTGCTTTTTATTATTTTTTACTTCTTCTTCGATTTCCTTTTGTCCATTTGGATAATAATTAATTATTCTAATAATAACCTTTTTATCGCCATCCCAAACATAATATTGAACTTTTTTGGCCGATTCGTTTGAATATTTTGATACTACTTCTTTTTCATATTTTTCGTTACATGAAAAAAAACTTGATAAAATTGAAAAAATAAATGCTAAAATTAATATTTGTTTCGACATAATAAATGCTTTAATGTTTATAAACTGCAAATTTAGAAATTTGTATTGTTGTTTGAAAGAATTTGTATTAAAAAGTAGACTATACAGTTTATATTTAGCATTAGGAAATTCATAAAAATAGTTTTTAAGTAGTTATACTTTCAATTATTCAATGATACAATATCCTGATTAATAACTTATAACATTTATATAGAAGTGAGATAATTAAGCTAATTCAGTATAAACAAAAGTTTTTCGACATTTATATTTTATTAAATTGCATATTATTAGAATATTAATAGAATGAGTAAGCCACCTTAAATACGTCGAAGACCTTAAATGAAATATATTTTATATCTTTGGAATTCGGAAAAGATTAAGAGACTCAAGCTTAAAGTGAAAATTAGTTTACTTTATTTTCTTTATTTGAAAAAAAATGCTTACAATTATGAAAAAATTAGAACTTTTTTATGTCTCTTTGAGCTTTTTCATGTTAATTATAAGATAATTAAAAAGAAAAATAATTAAACAAAATATTGAATATTAAAACTTATGCTTAAAATTTTATCAAAATACACAATACTAATAGTTATATTTATTATTATTTCATGTACATCTGATAGTTCTGATGATAACGATAATAATACAACCGATACAAATAAAACTAAAGAGACAGTAGTAAAAGATAATGTTATACAGGATTATGTAATACCAAAAGAATTAGATTATTACAAACAAGATGGTAATATAATATACGATAAATTTTATCCAATAGGTTGGTCTGTTGATGGTAAGTTTGCATATATAAGCGAACCTGCTGACGAAGCAACTGGTTTCTATTTATTTGAAATAAAAATTATTGATGTTACAAATGATAATATTGTATGGTCGTGGAAACCAAAAGATTCAGAAGAAGGTGATTTTAAGAGTACTTGGGAAAATTTTTACGAATTATTCAAAAAACAACTTAATTCGTATAATATTAAACAAATAAATAACTTTGAATTAGGTTCTTCAGATTTTGACAACAGTGGCAATGACTACTCAATATCAATGAAAACAAAAAGTAAAACAAATGGAGACTATGGTTTTGATGTGGTTACCGAAACGTATGTTAATATAGAATCATCAAAACTTGGACAAAAAACAGTTTTTGCACAAATTGAAAAAGGTTATTCAATGATTCTTGCTGCCTTAGTATCAGGATATATAAAAAGTCCATTTGAAGACAGAATAATAATAATATGTAAATTTGAAAGATGGGGCTACGAAGGTCCTCCAAATGTTATGTTTTTCAAATTAGCAGGTTGTGATTTGGGTTCTGGTTTTACATCAAAAACTGAGTCATAATAAATAGTATAAGTAAAAAAAAAAGCCTTTTTACCTTACTTATGTATAAATATTTTTATAACATCTGATTATAAGTTGATTAACTAATAATCGGCTTATCAATTTTTTTATTATATTTTAAGTAAAATTTATCTATTGAAAAACAGATTGTTATATGTTGTAGATAAACAATATTAGATAGATAGAAGACATTAGTGTGTCTTTTAATCTATAACTTTTTTTTAATAAATAAAATATACTTATATTAGCACATTTATTGGATTGTTTGAAGTTTTAAATATTGTAATACACTAATAGAAATGTATTTTGTGGTTTATGAAGTGTATGCAACATTAAATAGGTCTAAGACCTGATTTTTGTAGAATTTAATTAAAATTATAATAATTATGGAAATAAAAGACCATTATTTAAAAGGCGATAATATTAATAAGTATATAAAATCACCTAATCATAGCGGAAATTATCGAACTGGCTATCTTGATACTATCATAATGCACTACACTGCGGGACCTTTAAAACCCTCAGTAAACACATTGACAAACCCAAGAGTTAAAGCTTCGGCACATGTAGTTATAGATAGAGATGGTTCAATTACACAACTAGTTCCGTTTAATGTGATAGCATGGCATGCAGGTAAAAGCTCATATGGTGGACGGAAGGGCTTTAATAAATATTCAATTGGTATCGAAATAGTAAACTCGGGACCTCTGACCAAAAGTGGGAATGTTTATAGGTCATGGTTTGGAAGTGCATACAATCCAAGTGAAGTGATTGAAGCAATACATAGAAACCAAACTAGACCAAAGTATTGGCATGTATATACTGAAGAGCAAATACAAGTGGTAAAAGATCTTAGTAGATTATTGATTGAGCAATATGGAATTAAACAAATCTTAGGACACGAAGAAATAGCACCTAGGCGTAAAACAGATCCAGGACCAGCATTTCCTCTTGATAGAATTAGAGAAAAACTATTATCAGAAAGTAGAGATGTTGACGAAGAGCATGACTTACCAGACGAAGGACGAATAACAGCAAATAGCTTAAATATAAGAGAGCTACCAAAATCTGGAGGAGCTAAAGTAGCAAAACCTTTGAAAAAAGGAACAAAAGTGAAAATTTTAGACGAATCGAATGGCTGGTACAAAGTTTCAACAGAAGTAGAAGGTTGGGTCTTTGGTAAATATGTTGAACCAGAATAAAATTCATATATAAACTTAGCAATATTTTAATTAGGTATTAGACCTTAATAAAACAAAAGGCATATGAAACGAATTATTGTTATAGTATTATCAATTATTTTGATTTTAGCTATAATTGGATATTTATGGGAATCTGGAGTTCTTCAAGATTTAGAATGGGAAACTCTTAGCATGATTGCAGCAGCAGCAGCAGGCCCTTATATGGCTTTCAAAAACTGGATATTACATAAAGATAATACTGATAGAATTATTGATAAACACAGTTTAATCGAAAAAAAAGAAAAAATACATCGTAGTGATACTGATGAGAAAATAAAAGAAAGAGAAAATAAAATAAAAGAACTTAATAAGGAAATAGAATTATTAGATACTAAGGTTGAATTACTTGAAGCAAAAAAGACTAAAATAGACAAAGAAGTTAAAGATATGAGTTTAGATGAAGTTAAAAATGAGGCTGTAAACTTATTTGGTAGTTGATTTTTGACTCTTAAAGTTTATTTACGTACAAATTTATTTTTATTATTTATACTTTTTAAATGATACAGTTATTCAATGATTCAATGATTCAATGGTACAATGGTACAATGATTCAATGATTCAATGGTACAATGATTCAATGATTCAATGGTACAATGATTCAATGATTCAATGATTCAATGATACAATGATTCAATGAATCAATGATTCAATGATACAATACTTTGATTTATAATTGATAACAGTTTGTTAATATTAAAACTATAACCATTTAGAGTATAATCAACTTATAATCAAGAGTTGTAAAAATATTTACGCATAAGCAACGTAAAAAGGCTCGAAGAGCCAATAAAATATTAAATACATGAGAAAAATATTTTTAATAGTAACTTTATTAAGTGTTCAATTTTTTATTTTGGGTCAAAAATATCCCAAACCAGTATTGCCAGGCAAATCGTATACAATTAAGCCAGTTGGAGATACACTATGGGTTCTAAATGACAATCAGTTGCGTAAAGTGATTTTGATGGGTAAAAATATGAAAATTGTCGAAAGACAAAATACTTCATATAAAAACAAATTAGATTCATTAACAATAGAATCAAGTAAAAAAGATTCCTTAATTATTAAATTATCAAATTATAAAGAATTATATAAAAAATCTGTTGAATCAAATAATAATGTTGCAGTATCAAATGATAATACTAAAGGATACCCAATTGCTATATTGCCTGGAAACAAAATTATTGTAAAACCAATAAAAGACACATTATGGGTAATGAAAGATAGTCAGTTAAGAAGAGCTATCGCTATTGGAAAAAAGTATAAAATTTGTGAAGAGCAAAATTCTATATTAAACAAGAAAATAAGTTTAATGAACCAAAGAGGTACTGAAAAAGACTCTTTAGTATCAGTTTTGAAGAAAGATAGAGATTTTTATATGACAAACTGGAAAACTTGTAATGAGGATATAAAAATATTAGGAAAAAAAGTTAAAAGACAAAAATTATTCACTAGATTATCGTTGGCAGGAATTGTAGTAGCATTTGTTGCCGGAATTTTAATTAAATAATAAATAACAACAAAAATTTTATAGTATGAATGAATACATGAAAACAGTAGAACTTTTTGCCAATAATCCGTCAGATTTTTTATGGCATGTAGAAGTTCCTATTGGAATATGGTTAGTAACAGTACTTGCATTTTTTATTCTATTATTAAAAAAATACACATTTGGCAACTGGACAACAGAATCTCCAAACCCATATGCTGGCGAAACATTTGACATGCCGCGTGGTGTATTTAGAGGAATTTTAACATTAACACTACTTTTTGTTGCTATAATTTTAGAATTGGTTAATGTTAGAGTAATAGGTTTTGAAAGTGAAATGAAAGAATTTATGGTAACATTTCAGATGATGATAGCATTTTATTTTGGTTCTAAAGTTGTTCACCATGTAACTTCTGTTGATAAGAAGAAAACCGAATCTATTAGTAATGCTAAAGTTGCAATAGCATCAAACCAAAATGAAACTGATGGTGGCGGTGGCGATTTCGACGAAGAAGGTTCTGCTGGCTAAAAGAATATAAATTTTAAGCAGTGAGGTCCTCTACCTGTTTAATCTTGCTTATGTGTGTTATATAATAAATTGTATCTCAATATATTCTATAATCAATAAATTATTGATTACGATATACCTGAAGCATTAGAATACTTATATGATAAGTGTTTTAATGCTTTGAGGTATTTTTTATTAGGGGGACTCGAATAAATAAAGTGCAAGTATATTAAATTATACTTAGTTCTACTTTACGAACTTAAAACTATTTGATAATTAAACTATTAAATCATTT
>JAOZVK010000410.1 GCA_029938185.1 Bacteroidales bacterium
AAATAAGGTTTTAAATCCAAAAAGTGTCAAGCGATAAATGAAAAATGCCAAATTTTCTATCTATTTTTTAAACTGTTAGCTAAAAAACATTAAAAATGAAACTATCCGAATATTCGATATAAATCTTTCATTTTAATTTGCTATTGTTTTTGTTCAATTTGACGATTTTTGTGAGTTCTGGAGTTCAAGGTTTTCTGAAGCTTTAAGGCGAATCACAAATAATAATTAACCATTTGCACTTGTTCTTTTAACCTTTAACGGCTTAAAAAAACACTCAAATATTCCCGATATTATCGTATTTTTTGAATTGTTAAAGCTTAAAATACCTGCGTGCAAATTGGCTAATTATTTATTGTGAATTGCCTAAAACCAGAGTTTATTGTTGTAAATGAGATTTTTTAATTTCAAAACAAGGTATAAATTTGGGTTATAGCAGTACCCTATATTTTATATCCCATAATCAAAATATCATCAATTTGCTCATATTTATCTCCTTGCCATTCATTGAGGGTTTCTTCCAAAATCATTTTTTGATTAGTTATTGGCTTATCACTTATGTTTAAAATTAGTTTTCTAAATGCTCTTGGTTTAAATTTACTACCATCGTTTCCTCCAATTTGGTCAACAAAGCCATCAGAAAATAAATAAATTGTATCGCCTTTTGTAACAGTAAATTCGTGTTTTTCAAAAGGTTTTTCTTTTAAGTGTATTCCAATAGGATTTCGTGTAGCTTTTGTTTCGATTAATTGCTTATTTTTTACTAAATACAATGGTGAGTAGGCACCCGAATATTGTACCTTATAATTTTGATTATCAATAATACATAGAGACATATCCATACCATCTTTAGCTTCGTTGTAGCTACCTGTTTGACCTAATGATTGTTTTATTTTTTCTCTTAATTGGTCAAGTATTTCATTGGTGTTTGTTATGCCATTGGCTATAATTTCGTTCAGAAACGAGATACCAAGCATACTCATAAAAGCACCTGGTACGCCATGTCCTGTACAATCGACTGCCGCAATATAAAATAAATCATTTTCTTCTTTTACATAAAAAAAATCTCCACTTACTATATCTCTTGGTTTTAAAAAAATAAAAAGTTTTTCGATGTCAATTTTCATGTGTGGAGTTAGAACAGCTTTTTGTATTCGTTTTGCATAATTTATACTGTTTGTGATTGATTTGTTTTTACTTTCAATAATAACTTGATTTTTTCCGAGTTCTAAATTTAATTTTTGCAGGCTGTCTCTTTGTTGTAGGATTTTTTCATTTTGTGTACTCAATTCTTCATTAGCTTGTTTTATTTTTTTCTCTGCAGTAACTCTTTCAGTTATATCAAGAATCATAATAAGGAATGCTTTTATTTTTTTTGTATTCTTATCTATTTGAGGAACATATGTAATAAATAAATTTATTTTTTCACCTTTTATTATTTTTACATGTTCAATAGTAACTATTTTACCACTAATAATTTTTTTTCTTATATCTATAAACTTATTTGTATCAAATTCTTCAACTAAATCCCTAATATGTAGTCCAATAATTTCTGATTTACTTTTATTAAAGAAATTAGCATATTTTTGATTTGCATATATAAATTTCATATCTGCTGATATGTATGCTAGCATTGCTGGTACTGAATCTGTAATAATTGATAGTTTTTCAGCTTCATGTTGAAGTTTGTTCTTTTGGGTACTCATGGTTTCATTAAGAATTTCAAGCTCTTCATACGATTCTTCAAGTCTTTGACTTTGTTCTTCGAGCGATTCGTTAATTGCTTTTAGTTCTTCTTGTTGTGTTTTAAGCTCTTCGGATTGTTCAATTGTTTGTGCTAATAATTCTTTAGTTTTATTATTAGAATTTATGGTGTTAAATGCAACTGCAATATTTTCGCTAATATTATTAAGAAACTGAATTTTTAGCTCACTTAGTTTTTTTGTTGTACCGATTTCAATAAGCCCGATTACTTTATTTCTAAAAATAAATGGTATTATAATTACATAATTAACAGCAATTTTTCCAATTCCAGATTCAATATGTAAATAATTTTCAGGAACAGAGTCGAATATAATTGTTTTGTTTTCAAATGCAGATTGACCTACTAAACCTTCTCCAAAACTGAACACTTTTTTATTAAACTGCTCTTTTTCAACAGCATAAGTGCTTGTTAGAATTAATTCATCCTTATCGGAAGAAAGATATAAGCAAGCCACTTGTATATTCAGGATTTCGGCAAATGAAGCAAGTAGTTCATTTCCCAAAATATCTGATTTTTTTTCACCTTGCAAAACATTTGATATTTTTAGGCTTGAATTTTGAATCCATCCATTTTGCATTCTTTCTTTTGAATAGCTTAACAAGTCATTACGCATTTTAAGTAAAGCATTTCCAAGAATATCATTTTCGCTATTTAACTTGTATTTAAAATTAAAATCTCTTTTTCCAATAGCATTTGCAAACTCCGCACTTTTTGCCAAAATTTTTGATAAAGAGTTAATTGAGTGACTTATTTCTGCAATATCTTCATTACATTTTACTTCTATTCTTTCGCTTAAATTTCCTTCTGCCATTTGTTTTAATGAGAAAATAATTTTTTCAAAAGGTTTTGTAATAATTTTTATAAACCTCATTGTTAGAATAGTAGATATGATAATGAAAAATGCAGAAATACCGAATATCCAAAGTCCTAAATAATGTAAAGGTTTTAGTATATAATCATATTCTGATACTATTATTGAAATAAAATAATTGTAATTACTATAATATCTACTAAAAACATAGTATGTTTCGTCGTTAAGATTACTTGTAAATTTAAACTCACAATTATTACTTTCTATTAAATTTTTGTCTTGTTTACATTGATTAAATTTGTTTTGTATTTTATTGTATATATTTCTTTTTTCATCATTATCAATATTATGCCAATTCTCATTTTCATATAAAGGATTTAATATCATTAGACCTTTATCGACTTCGTTGTTTGAAATTATAAAAGGATAACCAGTTTCAAAGATTTTTTTTGAGTAAAATTTATTTTTAAAAATATCTAATTTTTTTTCTTGTTCACCAACATATAAAATTCCTTTTATCTTACCATCAATATATATAGGTTTGTATGCTGTTTCGTACCAATCGCTTACAACAAAAATTCGTCCGTAATAAGTTTCTCCTTTTTCAATAGTTTTTATTATTTCAGAATTATTCGGAATAAATGAACCCACCGCTCTTTGATTATTGCTATTCATTACATTTGTAGATATGCGTAAATATCCATAATCAATTTTTTGGAATATTGTAGAAGTTTGTGATCCAAATGATTTTATCAAATCAACCATTTCATAGTTGTTCTGCAATTGTTTGCCATTAATTAACCATTTGTTAAGTTGGACATTAATAGTATCTTTAGTATTCTGTTTTATTGCATTGAATGAAATTTTTTCATCTTTTATTTCTTCAAGATTTGCTTTGTTGAAAATATAATCTGCTATTTTTAAAGAATTTTTAACTTTAATATTTTTTTCTATATCAATAAGGTCAAAAAGGTTAATATAATCCTGAAGTTGGTTACTTATTTGTTTTTCGTTTCTTGATACCATTTCGGCTTTTAGGCTATAGTATATAAAATTACCAAATGCACTAAATGCAATAAATAATAACCCGAAACTGAATACTGAAAATTGTAATTTCAGTGTTTTTTTTACAAAACGCATAGTTTATGTTTTTTAGTTATTTTTTTATCAACTTAATTAATTCAATTCTTGGCTTATCTATTTTAGTAATAATAAAATCGTATGGAGGAATTGATATTTTGTCGTTTTGGTTTGGTATTCTTTCATAATTGTAAAGAATAAAGCCTGCAATGGTTTCGTAGTCATCTGATTCGGGAATATTTAGTTTGTATTTTTCATTTATATAATCAATCTCCATTCTTCCAGAAAAAACAAATTCATTGTTATTAATCTTTTTTTCTACTAATTCGTTAGTATCATGTTCGTCCTCAATTTCTCCAAAAATTTCCTCAATAATATCTTCAGTTGTAACAATTCCAGATGTTCCTCCAAACTCATCTACCACTAATGCTATGCTTTTACGTTCTTTCATAAATAGATTTAATAATTTTTGAGCAGGCATAGTTTCGGGTACAATTATGAGTTTAATAATCATACTTTCAATATTTTCGGGCAAATTGTATAACTCCGATGATTGAACATATCCAATTATATTGTCAATAGATTCTTGATAAATTGGTATTTTTGAAAAACCAGTTTCTATAAATTTCTGCTTTAGATCTTCTATGGTTGAATTAACTTCGAGTGCAATTATATCGGTTCGTGGTACTATGCATTCTCTTAGTTTTACGTTTGAGAAATCAAGAGCGTTCTGAAAAATTTTTATATTGTCTTTAATTTTATTGTCTTCTTGTAGATTTTTTTGACTCTCGTTAACAAAATTATCTAAATCTACTTTTCCAAAAGCTTTTTCTTTTTGTTTAATTATATCTACTTTAAAAAAAAATTTAAGTAAACTACCCGATAGAAATATTGTAAATAGAGTAATAGGATAAAATACTAAATAGAAAAACATCACAGGAAGAGCAAAATTATTTATTGACCTGTTTGGATTTAATCTAAATAGTGTTTTAGGCAAAAACTCCGCAGTAATAAGTACAAGCAATGTTGATAATAATGTTTGTACACTTAATATTAAAATTTCTGAAGAGGTAAAGCGTGCAATTAATGGTTCAAGAATATTAGCCATAACAATTCCATATACAACCAGTGCTATGTTGTTGCCCACAAGCATAGTTGCTATATATTGTCCTGGATTTGTAATAAAAATATCGACAATACTCGAAGATATTGATTTATTTTTTTTATCAAGCTCAATTTTTAGCTTATTTGCTGAAATAAAAGCAATTTCCATTCCTGAAAAAAATGCTGACAGGAATAGTGTTATTAATATTATTATAGATTGTGAAGTCAATTTTCTATCTTTTTTTCGTTATTTTTCAAATATCGTCTTAGTAAAAACATCAATACTGAGACGAGCGTAAATATATAAAAATAATAGCTTTCAGAAAAACTTTGATAATATGTTTTATGAATACCTGTGATTAAACATACTATTGCTATAATTATCCATAAAAACTGCATAGTTTAATTTTTTAAGAGGTTTTTGACCTATTTATTCTTTAAATGGTACAATTATAGGCTACCCGTCAGAAGTTGGACTGTCTTGTATATCAAGCATTTCGTAACAGGATAAAAATCAATACTGTTAATCATGTCAAAAAATAAAATAATGTCCAATAAGCACCCATACAAAAGTTTTTACCTATTTAGTATAGAGCTGGTCTTATAAAAA
>JAOZVK010000050.1 GCA_029938185.1 Bacteroidales bacterium
TTAACATTTGAGTAAATAACGATTTTCCGAACCGGCGAGGTCGCAGAAATACTGGAATAGATTCTTTCTCAAGTTCTTCAATGTATCGTGTTTTATCCACGTAGTAATAATTTTCCGTAATTAATTTTTTGAAATTACTTATTGTATATGGTATTTTTTTTGGTTCTTTTTTCATTTGTTTAAATTTTAAAATTGAGAAATTTTGAAATTATCTTGAAACAAAAAATTCCACTTTCTTTTTATTTTTTATATAATCAATCAGTTCTGTTTCAGTAGTAATATTTTCGGTAACAAAATTATAACAACGTTTTAAATTACTAATTCTGTGTGCGTCCGAATTTGAAAAAGCTGTTTTATCAGTAAACCAATTCAATAAATGTTTTCTGTCTTTGTAGAACCTATCAAGGTTACTGCTGTATCTTTCGTATCCATCGAGTATCTCTAAACCTTTTTTTGCAACAAAATCTAATTCACCAGCTTCATCCATTTTTTGTAAAACGGGGTGGCATAGTATAACAGCACAATTATATTTGTTTTTTACTTCCTTAATATCACTTATTTCTATAATACCTCGTTTCTTTTTCGGCTCGTCTGTCAGTGTATAATTTTGTTGTCGTTTTTTTCGTCTTTTCAATAAATCTGTTATTGCTTTATCGCTAAAAATCAAAACTTCTTCTTCGTCAAGTGCAATCTCTACCCCTATTATTATGGGATAATCCAATTTTTTACTCACTACAGCTGCTTCTTTTTTTTCTGCGAGATACTTTTCAAGTGTCAAACCGGGAAACATATCAACATGATAAACATGGTCGGTAACAACTGCTGCAGTAAATTCTAATTTTTTACAAGCTATAGCAAATTCTTCTAAATCAGCTGCTCCGTCAGAATATTGTGAATGTGCATGTAAATTTATTTTATATCTCTTTTTCATTATTTTTTTTTTGATTGTAACCTCATAATACAATGTCACCTAACGGAATTTTTGCCATTTTATTTGTATAAATATTTATATCTTAAATTATGATATTTCCTTTCACCAAGAAGTTTTTTAAATATTTTTTGCAATAATTCCTTTATTTTGAGTTTTGTTTTTGCAAAATACGCATTCCAAAGCGTTGTGTGTTCCTTATGTATGCGAAATTGTTCTTGTGCTGAGCCTTTGTTATAATAACTCATTCCTCCATCTCTGAAATTTGTAATTGTTTTATTTATGTAAAGGAATTTACAATTTTTTTTATAAAACCTGAGTAACAATTCATAATCAGCTGCTATTTTGTATGATATATCAAACAGTCCGTATTTTGTATATGTTTCTTTTTTTACAAAAACGGTAGGGTGAATAATTGAAAAATCTTTCTTAATATTTTTATGGTTCACACTTTTTTGTAATTTTTTCTTTTGTATGTATTCGTTTATTATATTCGCATTTCCAAAAAAAAAATCAAAATCGGGTTGAGTATTTATTTTATTAGTAATTATTTCTATTGCATCGGGTTCATAATAATCATCGCTGTTTAATAAGCCGATATATTTTCCTTTTGCTTTTTTTATACCTTTATTCATAGCATCATATATTCCCTTGTCCAGTTCACTTATAAAAAAATCAATATTTTCTTCGTATTTTTTAATAATATCAATTGTTTTATCAGTTGAACCGCCGTCAATAATAATATATTCAATATTCGTATAGATTTGATTTGCAATGTTTTGGGTTGCATGCTCAAGATATTCCTCTCCGTTAAATAGTACTGTTATAATACTTATTAATGGACTATTTGTTTTCATATTTTTATCTATTTTATATTTTTGTATAAAATTTATACATATTATCACAAAATCTAATATAAACAATTTTATCTTGAATTTTTTCTTTTAAAAACAAATTGATTGCAACCAGAGAATCCCCAAGTCGGAATATATTTTATTAGTTCAAAGTCATTTTTTAAAAAATCTATTATTTCTTGTTTTGATGCGAACTCATACGGATAACCACCAAGCCAGTCTATCGCATCATAATAAAAATCCATACCGCGTATTTGTCGAAAATTTTTTATTCCAGAAATAATTGTTCTGATAAATAAAAGAGGAATATAAGTGAATAACATAATTTTTTTGAAAAATTTAGGCACAAAATTATATATTTTTTTCACTGACTTCCATATTTTACTTGTCCAATGTTTATTGTAAATTGCAATTATTAAATAACCTTTTTTATCAACTAAACTGGAAGATATTTTAACTGCTTTCCACATTTTTCCTGTATGATGTAAAACTCCCCACGAATGAACAACATCAAATTTATTATAATTATTTTTTATCTCTTTTATTGTTTCATCTTCTAAAATAGAACCAGTAATTATTGGAATATTAACATTTTCAATATTTTTAAAAAAATTGCGATTATAATTTAATACCGAACTGCATTTCGGATTAATATCGCACCCTACTGGTATTACTAAGTTTTCGGTAGCAATTAATAAACTCAATCCCTGTCCGAAACCAATATCTAAAAATGTTTTATCGGTTAAGTTTATATTCTCTGTAAGCTCCGAAAAATCAATTCTTGCTTGTTCTTTATTTTTTTCGGACATTGCTTTTTTTGAAAAATTCTTCCAGTTTTCTCCAAAATCAAATTGTTTCATATTTCCATTTATTATACCATTTATTAAAAATAATTATGTTCCAAAAAAACGATGCATAATCAGTTTTTTTTGATTGATGTAAATTCCATATTTCTCTGACTATTTTTTTATCGTAATACTGAAAATCATTAAAATCAAAAATTATAGACTCTGCATAACTTTTGATTTCGTTTCTGAAATAATGTTTTAGTGGCACGCCAAAACCTTGTTTTTTCCGATTTATAATTTCGGAAGGCAGTTTATTTTTGAATGTTTTTTTCAAAATATATTTTTCTGTTCTAAATTTCAATTTTAATTTTTCTGGTAAACTATTTGCAAATTCAACTATACGGTGGTCAAGAAATGGCACTCGTCCTTCAAGGCTATGTGCCATAGTAGCTCTGTCTTCTTTAATGAGTAAATCCTCTGATAAGTAATGATTTTGGTCAAAATTTAAAATGCTATTAAGACTGGTTTTTTGATTAAAAAGTTTTTCAAGATATTTAATTTTATTCAAATCAATATTTATAGAGTCATTTCCTCTGAACAAATCGCTTAATAATTTTATATAAAGTTCATTATCATTATTTGAAAAAAGAAGTTCTTGTAATTTACTTGCTTTATCGAAATTTATTTGTTTATATATATTAATTAATATTTTTTTTAAGATAGCTGGTTGTGTTTTTAATTTTTTAAGAATTAAATATTCTTTATATCTGCTGTATCCGCCAAAGATTTCATCGCTTCCTGTTCCCGATAAAACAACGCTTACATGCTTTGATGCTATTTTTGAAACCAAATAAGTAGGTATCATAGATTCATCTCCGAAAGGGTCATCGTAAAAATGTGGAAGTTCTGCTATAAGTTTTTTTATATCTTTTGCTGTAAAACTTATTTCATAATGTTTTGTTCCGAATTTTTTAGAAATAATTCTTGCATAGTTTGATTCGTTAAAATCATTGTAATCAAATTTTATTGAGAAAGTTTTTAAATTTTCTGTATATTTTTTCATAAAATACACAATTATTGAACTGTCAAGACCGCCCGACAGAAAAGCCCCCACTTCAACATCAGAAAGAAGTCGTTTTTTTACAGAATCATCAATAAGATTATATATTTTTTTTTCAGCATTTTGTTCCGTAATTTTATTTTCTGAAAATTTTGTGTTCCAGTATTTATTTTTTGAAATTATTTTGTTTTCTCTGATACTGTATATTAAATTTTCGGCAGCCTGTAATTTCCTTACGTTTTTAATAATCGAATAATCAGGTGGCGTGCAACTAAAAATAAAAAAATGATTTAATGAATCATTATTAATTTCAAAAGGGATTTTTAATTTAAAAAAGGCTTTAAGTTCAGATGAAAATACAAATTTATTGCCTGATTGATAGTAATATAATGGTTTAATGCCAAGTCTGTCACGAGATAAAAACAGGGTTTCTTTTTTTTTGTCGTATATACAAAAAGCCCACATTCCGTTAAATTTTTCAACACAATTTTGCCCCCATTCACGGTATGCAGCCAATACAAGTTCGGTATCACAATTTGTTGTAAATTTGTAATTTTTATTGATTAATTCTTGTCGTATTTCTTTAAAGTTATAAATTTCGCCATTAAAAACAATTCCGATGTCGGCAGTTGGCATTAATTCTTTTTTGTATTTTTCTGAAAATGCTCCTTTTTGTGGCGAGTAAAACATCGGTTGGTGTCCTGCAACAGAAAGGTCTAATATTGAAAGTCTTTTTTGTCCGAAACTAATTTTTTTATCTATAAAATATCCAGTATCATCAGGACCTCGGTGTTTTAAAGTCTCTGTTAATTCTTTTATTTTATTGCTGTTGCTCCAATTAAATCCAGTTATTCCACACATAAACAATTTATTATTTACTATTTATTTATTACTTACTTTTGCGATGAATAAACGGTTTTTCAATCTTATAATAATTTTATAACTTTTTCAATAATTATATTTGTTCGATGATTTTCTTTTATATAATTGTATCCGTTTGTTCCAAACTTATTTCTTAATTTTTTGTTTTCTAAAAGTTTTTTAAAAGAAGTATAGAATTTTTCTATATTTCCATTTGCACAGAAACCTGCATTTTTTAAAATATTATCAGGATTTACTTTGTAACTTAATACTGGACATTTTGTAGCCATTGCTTCTGCCATTGTATTTGAAAAGCCTTCGGAATCTGATGTTATTACATATATTTTTGTATTCAAATAGAAATTTTCAATTTCTTCTGGTTTTACAAAATCAATATATTTAAGATTTTTAATAGCTTTTGCTTCTTTCTTTATTTTGTTTCCGTATCCAATAAAATCTCTTACAACAGGAGCAATCATAACGAATTTTTCGTTGGTAAATTTTTCGGCAAGTTTTAAAAACATTTCTGGTTTTTTTATTTTATCTAATCTACCTACCCATAAAATATAATTTTCTGTTTTTATAATTTGATTTTTTACTGGTATTATATTTTTAATAATAGCATCTGGTTTTCTTTTTCTGAATTTAGCAAATAAATCGTATTGTTCTTGTGATTGTGTTGTTAAAATATCGGCATATTTATACGTAAACGGCATTGTGATAGCTGCCAAAAAACCAGACATTTTTTTTAAATCTTTAAAGTTAGTTTCAGTATTATGAGCAAGCATGTAAAATATATTTTTTTTTAGAAAAAACTTAATAAATAATGTAGCAAATGTAACTCCAACATCAGCAGCTCTGAAAACATAAATATTTGCATTAATTTTCATTAAAGTTTTAAAAAATACGATTATTCTTTTTATAATAAAATCATTAAAATTAAATGATTTCCAAACAGTAATATTATTATGAGTTTCTTTTTTCTTTTGTCCGAAATCGGCAACGCAAAAATGAATTTCAAATTTTTTATTTTCAGCAAGTTTAATGCTGATTAAATATCCTTGTTTTTGAGCTCCTCCTACTTTATCTGAAATATTTTTAATATCATGATTAAAAAGATAATACGCTCGTGGTATTACGAAACAGATTTTTTTTATTTTTTTTGTCAATGTAATAATGTTTAAAATTCTGTACTGGTTTGTTACATCTTGTATGTTTATAACTGTCGGTGTGGCTTCAAGCCACGCCGACAGTAAACGTTTATGTTGTTGATTTTCAGTTGTAACTAATAAATACAACGACAAACTATGTAAACAAACAAGAATATGCGACATGTTTCAAGCCACAACATAATGTTTAAAATTCTTTATTTTTCACTTTCATTTTTGGGTTTTCTTGTAAAATGCTGTGCTGGATTAAATTTTTCTCCTTTGTAAGTCAATTCCTGTTCGTTTGTCATTTCTCCACCGTTGTAAATTACTTTTATTTGTTCGTCAGATAGTTCTCGGTTATAAATTCTTACATCATTTGTTAAACCTTTAAAATCAATAGCGGCAAAAAATTTTGTCTTTAAAGTTTTTATATTTCTTACTGTTTCAGAAATTACTTTTTCGCCATTTATCCAAGCCTTAAAAATTTGCATAGTATCTTTGTTTATGTGTTGGACTGCTATGTTGTTTAATTTATTTAACGGAAGTGTATCTGATTTAAAAATTTCAGTTTCTCCATATCTAGCCTTAAATCTGCCGTTCTCTATTTTATATATAATTCCAGTATTATAGTTCTCTCCAATATACATAATATTTCCTGGATTGTCAATAAGATGTTTTTCCCAGATAGCTATTGTAAAAGTATTTGTTTGACTTAAATAAAATTCAGGGTCAAAAGAATTTAACCTTGTCGGTTCTTTTTTGTTTTTATCTACTTTAACAAGTCCCATCCACCATTTATTTTTATCTCCAACAAGATATTTAAATGAATCTTTCGGCATTTCGTAATAATCTTCAAGTGGAGGAGACATCGGAACTTGCGAGTTACCTGCTTTACTCAAACACAAATAATCAAACTCTTTTAATTTTGAGCCCTTTGTATTATTTGTAATATTTTCAGTATATCCTTTGAAAAAGTGTTTAAAACTGTATCGGTCTGCATAAACTTTAAGACGCTCCGCATTTGGCAGTTTATTTAATTCCTGAGCTAAGTCATATCCACCTAACGACCAACTATACGACTTTATTTCTGTAAAATATCCAGAGTTTCGGTATGTGATATAAAATTTAGGAAAAAGTGTTGCCGTGTCAATAATTGACAGCAAAATAATTAATGCAAATATAATATATTTCTTTTTGAAAAAAGAAAATGTCCAAACTGCAATTATTAAAGCAAAAGGATAAAGCATTATTATATATCTGTGTCCTGCTGCATTAGAATGTTTTAATGTTGTTCCAATAATAAATAAGAATATAAAAACAAGCATCTGTAACGGCAAAGTAAAGTCTAATTTTTTCTTGGTTCGTAATAAGCTAATTATTGAAAATAATAAAAAACCTGCAACAACAACAATTTGTTGTGATGCAAAAAATGATATTAAGTTTTCATACATTGCCCTACCATAAGGAACTTTCCACTGCTCAACAGGAACTCTCCAAACATCTGGTTTTAAATCAAAGTAATTAATAATAAGTGCAAAAATAATTAATAATATAAATAGTGTCGGAATAATTTTTATTAAATATTTTTTAATATTAATTTTTTCTTTAACAAAAATTAATATTCTATTTTTAAGTAAATAAGTATCAGTAACAATAAAAACAATAGACAATATAAAAATAGGATTTTTAATAAAATGGCTGAAAATTTTTGTATTATAAAGTTTAGGTTCTATAAAAACAGCTGGTAGGAATATTGAGAATACTGCTAAGGCAACTATCCAAATGAGTAAAGTTTTAGTAAAAATATTCTTAAATTTTTGTTTGCCAATCTTATCAAATAAAAATTCAAATATTAAAATAATTGGGTGATATACAAAGAGTAATATTGCATTATATTTTGAGGCGAGTGCCATTCCCATAAATATTCCAGAAATTAGCATGTATTTATTTTTATTTTCTCTGACAAAAATAATGTATGCTAATATTGAAATAAGCGAAGTACTCCAGAGCAACGAATCAGAATTAACAATTCGAGACATACCAAGCAAAAATGGAGAAAGGGCAATTAGAAAAACCGTAACAAAAGATTGAATTTGCGAAAAGAATTTTTTTAATAAATAATAAATAGCAATTAATGATAGACAATTAAAAAGTAAAATAGGAAAACGCCACCAAAATAAATATGTTTCGACTTTATCATAAGTCATATACTCTTTTTTATCAAGAAATATATTTACAGCACCGCATAGGAAACTGTGTAATGCACCTGGATAATCTGCAAAATTTGTTTTCTCAAAATTACCGCTTAAATATGCATCCCAGTATTGTTGTACCCATTTGTAATACCAATTTGTTTCATCAGATGTGAAAAATTCACCAAGCCCAGTTCCACCAACTGTTAAAAAAATAATTCCAAATAAAGTCAATAAAATAAACTCATTTTTATTACTGTTTATAAAAGATTTTTGCTTATCTACACTCTTCTTTTTGGATGGAGATAGCTTTTTTCCTTTATATTTCTTTGTTACTTTACCCATTTTATTTCATATTTTTTAAAATTGCTAAAAATTTAACAACTTAATTTATTTGTTAAGTACTGTTACAAAAGTTTTTCGACATTTACTTATTCATAACTTACTGATTAAATTGTTTTTGTACTAATGCGTAAGCGACTATAAATAGGTCGAAGACCTTAATTTCTTTTTTGCCACAAATACAAAGTTTCAAATACCTTATCATCAACAATTAATTTTTCAGAATTTTGTTGATTTCTATTTTTTATAATTGTTTTAATTTGTTGTGTATTTATCACAAAGTCGTATATACGTATTCCATCAATAATTCCTTTAAAATATTTATTTATCTTAAATTTAATTAAACTGTTTATTTCAGATGATAATTTATTTTCTCCAATTAATTTTCCGTCAAAATACAATCCAAATTTATCATTGAGCTTTCCTCCATGTTGATACCATACAACATGATGCCAACTATTGTCCGGTTCTATATTTATTTTTATTGAATCATTAATTGATTTATATTTTAATGATAAGTATTGAGATTCGGTATTAATAAAAGTCAAATTTAAAGGTTCTTCAAAAATACTTGTAAAAGAAAAAGGATTTCCTTCGGTTTCCTTTGTTGTTTTCACCCAAAAAGCTATTGAGTATGTTTTTTGAATATTTAAGTTTGCTACTGGGAACAATCTGTCTTTGCTAAATTGTACTGTATCGGCAAGTAAGCTGTCGTTAAAATAATAAACTTCAACTCCTGTTTTGTCAAGTTTATGCCCATGCAGTTTTTGCATATATGTATTTGCATATTCAATTAAAGTTTTATTCATTTTTGCAGAAAAATGAGTATGCCAAGTAAGCCACCCCGATTTATAATTTCGAATAATGTTATAGATATCATTGAATGGTCGTCCTTTGTCGCCTCCTAAACTGAAAAAAGTGGCAGATGTATCTATTCCTGAAAAATAAAACGTTGGTCCCCAATGCCTACCAATAATTTCACCTTTTTTATAATTCTTCACAATAGATTGCCAAGCAATTGTCGGTTTTGCAGGCGATGCAAAATTTCGTATATATATATCTTCATAAATCCTGTTAAAGTGAATTAATATAGAACTGATTATCAAAAAGCTAAGTAGAAAAAGGAGTTTTTTATTGAAAAGTATTCTAAATATTAGAAAATAAGAAGAAATAATCATGAATATTGAAAAAGGAGCAATAAATGACATATATTTAAAAGCCTCGTAACGTGTTAAAATAAATGAAAATAATACTAAACCTGTTATTGAAGAAGCAAATAAAACTAAATAAGTTTTCTTGAAATTTATATTTTTTACTATAAACAACGGTACAATAATAATCACTAAAATTATTAAATTAGCATTAGTATTAAACGGATAACCAAAAAAAGCATTATAATAATATCCGAAATTTTTTACTTTAAAAAAACTAAATTGATTGAAATTTATTTTGTAAGGAAATATAATAAAGACAGTTAAAAGTAATATACCGATAATTACAACTATAAGATATTTTTTTTCTTTTGTTGCAATAAAAGAAAAGACACTAAATAACAAAAATACAGGAAAAATAAGCACTGAATTTATATGAATAGAGTAATTCAAATAAATTAATAATAAAAGCGGTAGTAAATATATATAATTAAAATTAATATACTTATCAATAAAACCGTTCTTTTTAATTTTTAAATATTTTAATACATTTTTTTCTGTAATAAATTTATAAAAAATAAAAAATTCCAATACAAAAAAAGGCAAAAGCATTGCATACATTCTTGTCCAACGTTGCAAAAATAAAAATTCAACAAAAAAAGTAAAGCTTAATAAAACTAATAAAATAGCTAATTTATCTTTAATAAAGTAATTGAAAATAAAATAACTAATAATAATCAACAATACACCAAAAACGGCTGACGGAAATCGAGATGACCAATTGGAAATACCAAATATTTTATAAGACTGAGCAACTATAAATTGATGAGGCTTTGCTCTTTGGTATTTTTGTTCTTTGCCTTTATTTTTTATAAAATCCCAATATTTGTATTCGCCAGTTTTATAATATCCGGCTGCACCTTCTGTTACTTGTGCCTCGTCGGAAAATAAATCGAAATAATCAAGCTTATAAAAAAGTGTAAAAATTGAAATACCTATTACAACAAATAATCCTGCTGTGAAAAAAACTTCTTTTTTTGAGAATAAATTTGTTATTGGATTTAAGAATTTTTCTTTAACACTTAAATCAGTTTTTCGCTCTTCTTGCTTTGAGAACAATTTGTTTACAACATCTTGTACCTTAGCTCTATAAATCCAAACCGAAAGCACACCAAGTGCTATTGTCGGTGCAATTAACAATTTTTGAAAAGCTGTAAATGTATGATATAGAATTACAAACTTCTGTGAATATTCTTTTACAGGAATAAGACTTATAGAAATGCTGTATAACAACAATGCCAGAAAAGTATATTTTAAAATATTACCGGTTCGTTTATCTTCAATTTTGTATATTCCATAAAATACAAGTCCTGACAGAATTATGGCAATAAAAGTAAATGTATTTTTACTTTGCGATAATTGCATAAGAGTTACATCATCGGGAATCAAGAATAAATAACTCATTGCAAAAACTACAGCTCCTGCCAATAAACCATATAAAAGAACTGCATTATTACTTTTCTTGTTTTGGACAAGATTTTTACTTTTCTTATTTGGTTGTTTGGTTTGTTTTTTTTTGCTTGTTCGTTTCATTTTTTTGATTTACATTTTTTTAGAATGCAAAATAACTAAATTCTATTTAATTATTCAGTTTTTTTCGGCAAAACTTAAATAAGCTCCTCAACAATATTTCCCCAGTTGTATGTTTTTCTGAAATTATCACTACAAATGTTCTTTTCCTAAGTTAGTAATTTTTTGTATAATAATTTAACCACAGAGTTTTTATAAGGTCAAACTGTACAATCAAAAGTCCAAGGACGACCTATTGTTAGCCCCGCATTTCGCAATGCTACATACGAGGCTAACAATAGAATCGCCATATCGGGCTTTTTTCACGATAAAGTCCGTAAGGACACCCCTATTGTTAGCCCACGATTTCAAAGGTGGGAATTATAAACAAAAAATTAAATTTTATATTTTTTCGGACAATCAACTCAGTTTTGTAAGGACTATCCGTAAGCAAGGTAAATGAATTCATGAGCCTTTAATCAAAATCTTCAAAAATATCATTAATTTCAATTTCTAATTCATTGTTAAAAATATGAACAGGTATTTTTTCATCTTTTGCAAAAACTCCATTTTTAACATATTCTTTATCTTTCAAAATAAAAGACTGAATTATTTTTTCGTGAGGAAATGCAATCCAATATTCTTTAACACCTTCTTTTTCATAAAGATTGTATTTATAGTCTATATCATTTTTTGCAGTCGAAGGTGAGATTATTTCTACAATAAAATCGGGAGCACCTAAACAACCTTTATTATCTATTTTGTTTTTATCACAAATAATAACAATATCGGGTTGAACAACAGTATATATTTTTTTGTCATCTTTTTCATTGTTTTTAGGAAATCGGACATCAAAAGGTGCAAAAAAAATTTTACATTTATTATTATTTTTTTTGCGAAAAAGAGCAAAGGCAGAAACAATATCAAAGGCGACTTGTTGATGTTTTGAACTTGGAGCAGGCGACATTAATTGTATAAATCCGTCCAAGAGTTCTCTTCGTTTGTCGTCAATCCAAGTGAGGTAATCTGCAAAAGTATATCGTTTTGTGAGGTCTAATTGTAGTTCCATATTTAGTAAAAATTTAGGGTTCTTAAATAATTAACAATGAATGGTTTTGCTATGCTTAATAAATATCATTTTTATATATCGACATACTTATGAGTCAATAAATTTTATAAACACATATTTAATCAAAATCTTCAAAAATATCATTTATTTCAATTTTTAATTCGTTGTTAAAAATATGTACAGGTATTTTTTCATCTTTTGCAAAAACTCCATTTTTAACATATTTTTTATCTTTCAAAATAAAAGACTGAATTATTTTTTCGTGAGGAAATGCAATCCAATATTCTTTAACACCTTCTTTTTCATAAAGATTGTATTTATAGTCTATATCATTTTTTGCAGTCGAAGGTGAGATTATTTCTACAATAAAATCGGGAGCACCTAAACAACCTTTATTATCTATTTTGTTTTTATCACAAATAATAACAATATCGGGTTGAACAACAGTATATATTTTTTTGTCATCTTTTTCTTCATCTATAGGAAAACGGACATCAAACGGTGCATCAAATATTTTACATTCATTTTTTTTCCTTTCTTTCTTCAAATAAAAATATATTTCACCATGTATATTTCCTGATGCTGCTTGATGCTTTGAACTTGGAGCAGGCGACATTAATTGAATAAGTCCATCCCAAAGTTCTCTTCGTTTGTCATCAATCCAAGTGAGGTAATCTGCAAAAGTATATCGTTTTGTGAGGTCTAATTGTAGTTCCATTTTAGTATAAATTTAGTTAGCACTTTGTGGTTTGCTAATGTTTAAATACCATAAGTTTTTGATATTGAATTGATTGTGAAGGTTTATATAGCTTTACAAACTATGAAAACTAAAAAAAGCTTTATTAGTAAAAATAAAGCTCTTTTAAGTACCCAGAGCCGGGGTCGAACCGGCACTTCCGAAGAAACTGGTGTTTGAGACCAGCGCGTCTACCAATTCCGCCATCTGGGCATGGTAGTATTTCCAAATATTTAGCAAAAATATAAATTTGTTTCTTTTAATCAAAATGTTTTTTAATATTTTTTATATTTTATTATTCCAAAATAATATTATAATTTAGGCTCATAATATTGGCTCTTCTAGCCTTTTTAAGTTGCTTACACATAAATATTTTTACAGCATTTGATTATCAATTAATTAAAAAGCAAAAAAAACTATTAAAGTTATGATAAAAAAACTAAATGAATATTATTTAAATCAATTATTTTGTATAAAAATTATTAGTATTTTTATTAATCCGTTTTACATTATAAGAAAAAGTTTATTTATTGCAATAAAAAAAAATGCAATAAAACTTAAAGGTAAAATGTTAGATTTTGGTTGTGGTTTGAAACCATACAAAAAATTATTTATAAATATAGATGAGTATATTGGTCTTGATATTGAAAACGAGGGACATTCGCATATTAAAGAAGATATTGATGTGTTTTATGATGGTAAGATAATTCCTTTTCAAAATAACTATTTCGATTCATTGTTTTGTAGTGAAGTATTTGAACATGTTGTAAATCTTGATGAAATTATTCTTGAGATAAAACGAGTATTAAAACCAAATGCATTGTGTTTGATAACTATGCCATTTATTTGGGACGAGCACGAAATTCCCAACGATTATAACAGATTTACATCTTATGGTATTAAAGAGTTTTTAAAAAAAAATGGTTTTGAAATTATTCAATTTACAAAAACATCAAATTTTTTAGCTGTAGTTTTTCAAATGTATGCACTTTATATTTATAAATTATTTAACACAAAAAATAAATATATTAATATTCTTATAAATCTTGTTTTTATATCTCCCATAACTATACTTGGAGTTTTTTTTTCAAATTTATTACCGAAAAAAAAAACATTATATTTTAATAATGTTATTTTTGCAAAAAAGAAATAGGTCTTCGACCTATTTATAGTTGCTTACGCATTAGTATAAAAACATGTTAATCAGAATATTACGAATAAATAAATGTCGAAAAACTTTTGTAACAGTACTTATTAGAATATTAATAGTATGCGTAAGCCACATTAAATAGGTCGGAAGACCTTAATTAGAATATTAATAGTGTGCATAAGCCACATTAAAATAAGTCTAAGACCTTAGACATATACATGAAAATATTATTAATCAATAAATCAGATGTATCAGGTGGAGCTGCTATTGCATGCAGAAGGTTATTTAATTCTTTATCCAATTATGGGCTTGATACTAAAATGTTAGTACAAGAAAAAAAATTAAATATTAGAAATATAGAGGGAAGGTCAACTAATAGCTTTCAAAAAGCAATGAATTTTATTCGATTTGCATACGAAAAAATATATTTTCTAAAATATGAAGCTTCCAAAGATGTTAGATTTTCGTTTTCTGTTGCAAATACTGGCGAGGACATCACAAAGAAAAAAATATTTAAAGATTCAGATATTATACATCTACATTGGTTTAATCAGGGGTTTTTATCTCTTAAAAGTTTAGAAAAAATCATTAAATCAAAAAAAAAGATTATTTGGACATTGCACGATATGTGGGCATTTACAGGAGGTTGTCATTATTCGGGTAATTGTGGAAATTATATAAATGCTTGCGGAAATTGCAGTTTTTTAAAATCAAATTCGGATAAAGATTTATCAAATAAAATATTTTTAAAAAAAAATAAAATATACGAAAATTCTAATATTACATTTGTCACTTGTAGTAAATGGTTAGCTGACACAGCAAAGAGAAGTCGTTTATTACAAAATCAAAATGTAGTATCAATTCCAAATCCAATTGATATAAATATTTTCAAACCTTTAAATAAGAGTAATTTAAGATTGAAGTATAATTTAGATAATAATAAATATTATATTCTATTTGGAGCTGCAAACATTTCGCACAAACGAAAAGGAATACACCATTTAATTGAAGCTTTGAAAATAATTAGTAATAAATATCCAAAGAAAGCTGATAAAATTGAAGTTTTACTTTTTGGAAAATCAAACAATACACTTATTGAGTCAATTCCATTCAAAATACATAATTTGGGCTATCTCAATGATAGTAATGAGATTGTAGAAGCTTATAATTTGGCTGATTTATTTGTTTTACCATCGTTAGAAGATAATTTACCAAATACAATTATTGAATCATTGGCTTGTGGAACTCCAGCTGTTGCTTTTAAAACAGGTGGAATACCTGAAATTATTGATAATAACAAAAATGGATATTTAGCAAATTATATGTCAAATGAAGATTTAGCATTTGGAATACATAAAGTTTTATTTGAATTGGACAAAGATTTTTTAAAACAAAATTCACTAACTAAGGTAAGTAAAACTTATAGACCAGACATTATTGCAAAAAAATATCATGATTTATACTCTAAACGGTTATAGTTTTTAGATTAATAAACTGTTATCAATTATTAATAAAAGTATTGTATCATTGAATAATTGTACCATTTAAAGTATATATAACAAAAAATAAATGTCAAAAAAAATTGAAATAAGCAAAAAGTTTAAAAACGAATATGATAATTACTATTCAGACGAAACTAAAGAATGGCGTGAACTTGGAGCAAAAGATAAAGTAAATAATATTGTAAGCATTACTAAAAAGTATAGATTTAAATCTTTACTTGAAGTAGGTGCTGGTGATGGTAGTATTTTAGAAGAACTTAATAGAATAGATTTTTGTGAAAATCTGTATGGAATAGAAATTTCAAGTAGTGGTATTGACTTTATAAAAAAACGAAAAATAAGCAAATTAAAGGGATTGAAATTGTTTGATGGTTACAATATCCCATATGATGATAATTTTTTTGATATAGCTATTCTATCGCATGTATTAGAGCATGTTGAATACCCACGAGCAATTCTAAGAGAAATAAAACGAGTTTCTAAATATCAAATTATTGAAGTTCCCAGAGATTATTCGTATAATGTTGATAGAAAAATTAAAGGCTTATTGAAATATGGACATATTAATGTTTATACTCCAACTTTGTTAAGATTTTTAATAAAATCAGAAAAATTTAGAATAATATCGGATAAAATGTCTTTTTATTCTGAAGATATAGTAAAATATAGCTATAAAACCAACAATAATATGTCAATTATCAATAAAATGAAGTTGAATATTTTTTTAATCCTTAGAAATATTGCCTTTAATTTGGTATCAAATAGCCGAAAAGAAACAATGATAAATACATATACTATTTTTACTAGAAAACCACATTAAATAGGTCAAAGACATTTCACATCAAATTATGCAAAATAAAATAATTAAAACAAAAAGCGATTATTTTAGAAACCTACCAATTGTAAGTATAATTACAGTTGTTTATAATAGTGAAAAATATATTGAAAAAACAATTAAAAGTGTTATAAATCAGTCATATCCTAATGTTGAATTTATTATTGTTGATGGAAAATCAACCGATAAAACAATAGAAATTATAAAAAAATATAAAAATTCTATTGATAATTGGATAAGTGAATCGGACAATGGTATTTATGATGCAATGAACAAAGGTATTAAATTATCAACTGGAGATTACATTTGGTTTATTAACTCGGGCGATGAAATTAATTCTTTAAATGTATTAGAACATGTTTTTGAAAACAAGACGAATAAAGCTGATGTATATTATGGTGAAACATTAATTATTGATTTGGAAAGTAAAACAATTGGTATGAACAGAAGAAAGGCACCATCGAGTTTGTCATGGAAAAGTTTTAGAAAAGGAATGTTAATAACTCATCAATCAATAATTGTAAGTAAAAAAAATGTTGTAGATTATAATCTAAATTATAAATTTTCTTCAGATTTCGATTGGATAATTCAAATATTAAAAAAAGCTGAAACAATTGAAAACACAAATATTATACTCTCTAAATATATGGATGGTGGTAGAACAAAACAAACTCTTATTCCTGGACTTAAAGAACGATACTTAATAATGATTGAATATTATGGATTTTTTATTACTATTTACAATCATATTATTATGTTAGCAAAATTATTTGTATTTTTATTGAAAAATAAAAGATTATACTAAATTAGGTTAAGGGTTCTACGTTTATAAAATATTACAAGCTATTAATCAGTATATTGTACCATTGTATCATTGAATAATTGAACCATTTAAAGTATATATAAAACTAAAAAACCATTTAATTATGAAAATAAAAATAAGTAAAGATTCAGTAGATTTTGAAAGTATGAAAACTAAATTAGAAAATAATTTTACAGATTATACTTTTAAAGAAAGAAGTAAAAAGTTTTTAGTTGCATCAAAGTCAAATACAGTTGGTTGTAATATTTTAATGCGTAAAAACAAAATTATAGTGGTTGGCAATTTTCCTACAATGACAGGTCAAATAATATATTCTTTGTCATTAGTTTTACTTGGAGTTTTGATACCTTTAATTATTTATTTTGCAGTTTTTCATAAAAAAATGAAAAGAATAGAAAACGAAATAGGAGAGTTTATAAAAGAAGAGTGTGGAATATAAACATATAGCCTTATCAATGAGGTTTATATCCCGAAAAATTAAAATAGATAGATTAATCAAATAAAATTAAATTATATATGCAAGAAGATATACTTAGCTATTTGCAAAAAATTGCAAATCCGTTTTTTAATACTTTTTTTGAGATTATAACAATGTTTGGCGAACAATATTTTTTGATAGTAATAATTACCTTTATTTACTGGAACATATCAAAAAAACAAGGTTTTATGCTAAGTTTTGTATATTTATTTTCCACGTTTATTAATATTGTAGTTAAAATATCGGTAAGAGCCAAACGACCTTTTCAGGAACTTGATTTTATTAAAGGAAAAAGAGTACATACAGCAACAGGATATTCATTTCCAAGTGGTCATACTCAAGGTGCTACCAGTTTTTTTGTTACATTTTTACAACAAATAAATAAATGGTGGTTTACAATTATTGCAATTCTAATACCAGTATTAATAGCAATTTCAAGAGTCTATTTAGGTGTACATTGGCCTATTGATGTTCTTGTAGCTTTAATTTTAGGAATTATTATTTCTATTGTTTTATATAAATATTTAAATAAAATATATGATAACAAAACTAAACTTTATTTTTTTATTAAACTGATAGTTTTGATTGTTACAATTATTGCTATTGCAATTATTATAATTAATTCTTTATATTTTGACGGAAAACTTCTTATAAGAGACTATTTTAAACTATCAGGAGTTTTGGTAGGAGTAAGTATTGGCTTTATTTTAGAAGAAGAGAAAACTCCTTTTTCAAATAAAGGCAGTTTTTATATTAAATTAATACGGTTCATTCTTGGTATAACAACTACAATGGGTATAATGATTGGATTAAAATATATTTTACCTTCAAACATTATTTTTGATTTTATAAGATACTCTATAGTTGGTGCATGGATTACATTACTTTATCCTTTGCTTGGACTAAAACTAAAATTATTTGAAGCTGATAAAAGTCTTTGATTTTTATATGTAAGGTCTTCGACCTATTTAATCTTGCTTACGCAATCTATTAATATTCTAATAATATGCAATTTAGGAAATGACGATTATAAATTACGAATTACTAATTGGTTTACACCTGGGCTTATAAAAACTAATAATTTACAAAATATTATTAGTT
>JAOZVK010000051.1 GCA_029938185.1 Bacteroidales bacterium
ACCATTGAATAATTGTACCATTGTACCATTGAATAATTGTACCATTGAATAATTGTACCATTATATCATTGAATAATTGTACCATTGAATCATTGAATAATTGTACAATTTAAGTATATTTTAGTAATGTACTAACTTCGTAATGTATCCATTTAGCAGTATTATTATCTTTAGATTTAATTTTTTCTAATACGATATTTACAGAAATTCTTGTTTTATCATCAATTTTTGCTATTTCTAAAAGTACTCTGGCTATACTTTTTTTAATAAATGTATTGTCATTATCTAAATCATTGATAATAGTTTCATATATATAATCTAACTTTATGTCTATAAGTTTTTGATTGTGTTTTAGATAATTAGCTAATATCAAATAAGCAGTCATTTTAGCAAAAGTCAGATTACTTTTCAGATGTTTTTTACACAATAAATTTGCATAAGGTAATTTATATAATAAATTTATGCTTGCTTGTTCAACAAGTTCACCATTGTTAAATTCACTTATCCATTTGTCAATTTGTGTTTGCGATGCTATGTCAGAGTTTTCTACCAAAAAAGCTAAAAGTTTTGCTTCTCTCAAATTTTTTGACCAAAGCAATAATGCAAGTTCATGATTGTTTTTGTAGGGTAGTGAAAATTGTTTTAATTGAACAGTTGAAATTCCATGACTTTTTTTGTAAATTATACCATGTTTTTTCATGTCTTGAACAACAAGACCATTTTCATAAAGTTTAAATTTTCTTTCAAGTATTTTGTATATTTGTTCGATTGATTCCATAACTAAAAAACTAATTAAGTGAAAATATTAATTGTTGCTGCCACAAGTTTAGAAATAAGCAGCTTATCTGAAAAATTGATTTTTATTGAAAAACCAGTTGCAAATTTATCAAAATATAAATACAATAATCTATTTATTGATATATTAATAACTGGAATAGGTGGAATATTTACCAGTTATTGGCTATTAAAATATATTAATAATAATTATGATTTGATTTTGAATATCGGAATTGCGGGAAGTTATAATGATAATATAAGAATAGGACAAGTTGTTAATATTGTTAAGGACGAGTTTGCTGACTTGGGGATTGAAGATGCTAATGAATTTAGAACATTGTTTGATATGAAATTTGTTGATAAAAACACATATCCTTTTAATAATGGTAAATTAGATAATAATACCGATTTTAGCAAAATTATTAAACTTAAAAAAGTTAAAGCAATTAGCTCGTCAATTGCACATGGTAATAAAAATAGTATAAATAAAATTATAGAAAAATTTAATCCTGATATAGAATCAATGGAAGGTGCTACTTTTTTTTATATTTGCACTTTGGAACAACAGTCTTTTTTACAAATCAGAAGTATCTCTAATTTTGTAGAGGAACGAAAAAAATCTAACTGGAATATTCCTTTGGCAATTAATAATTTAGCTGATACAATAATTAATATATTTGACTCTTCGAGCTTTTTAACATTGCTTAAATCTGAATAGTATACTTTCAATGGTTCAATTATTCAATGATACAATGGTACAATATTTTGAATAATAGTTTATAACATTTTTATAAAAGTAAAAATCTTAACCTAATTTAGTATATAAGTATTGTTACTAAAGTTTTTCGATATTTACTTATTCATAACTTCCTGATTAAATAGTCTTTGTATTAATGCGTAAGCAACTATAAATAGGTCGAAGACCTTATTAATCAGGCTAAAAATGAAGTCTGAATTAATAAAAATTTAAAAAACTAATAAAATTTATATATAAATGATTTTAAAAATAGGTTTTTCAACATGCCCAAATGATACTTTTATTTTCGATGCAATGATTAATAATAAAATAGATACACAAGGACTTGCGTTTGATATACGTATGGCAGATGTTGAAGAATTAAATAAAGAAGCTTTTAACAATAATTTAGATATTACAAAACTTAGCTATCATGCATATGCTCATGTATCCCAAAATTACGCATTACTTAGTTCGGGTAGTGCACTTGGCAATAATAATGGACCTTTGCTAATAAGTAAATATAAAATATATCCTGATGAGATTGATAGTATAAAAGTTGCTATACCAGGTGAATATACAACTGCAAATATGTTGCTTAGTATAGCATATCCCAATTTAAAAAATAAAAAAGAATACTTATTTTCTGATATTGAAGAAGCTGTTTTAAGTAACGAAATTGATGCAGGTTTGATAATTCACGAAAATAGATTTACATATAAATCAAAAGGATTAAAAAAAATAATTGATTTAGGAGAATATTGGGAAGAAAAAACAAAATTACCAATACCTTTGGGAGGAATAGTTATTAATAGAAAAATATCAACCGAAATTCAAAAAAAAATTGAAAAACTTATTGCCGAAAGTATAAATTATGCTTATAATAATCCAAAATCAAGTCTTAACTTTATAAAACAATATGCTCAAGAAATGAAAGAAGAGGTAATGTATAAACATATTAATTTGTATGTAAATAAATATTCAATAAATATAGGTGAAGATGGTAAAAAAGCAATAAAAAGATTATATGATGAAGCAAGAAAAATAAACTTAATTCCCGAAATGCATGAAAATATTTTTGTCTAATAAGATTATTGGCTACTCTGTGTAAAGCTGGATAGTTTACTACCCGAGCGCACAGTAAGTAATCTTAAGTAATTAACAATGAACAATGGATAATTAACAATTTTGCTTACGCTTGATAAACAGCATAATAAAAAAAACAAAAGTGTTGTTTTTATATATCGACCTACTTATGTGGATAGTCCAAACATTTAGGAGCGAATTAAAAAAATAAATTTCACCAGAAACATAAATGCAAATATTTTTATTTATTTTTTCATAAAGCTTACATATTTAGCGACAGAAACATTCAATAGGTCAAAGACTTTATGAACAGTATTAATTTTCATAACAAAAAACTTTATGAATAAACTATATCCACTAAAATTTAATTCGATATACAAAGAGAAAATATGGGGAGGCAACAAACTTCACACCATACTAAACAAACAAAATTCACCAAATTCTAACTATGGCGAAAGTTGGGAAATCTCTGGAGTTAGCAATAATATTTCTATTGTAAAAAATGGAATATTTGCCAACAATAGCTTAGAAGAAATGATTGAAATTTATATGGGTGACTTAGTTGGCGATAAGGTTTATGATAAATTTGGAATAGAATTTCCAATTTTGATTAAATTTATTGATGCAAATGATGTCCTATCAATACAAGTACATCCTGATGATAATGTAGCTAAAAAAAAGCATAATGCTTATGGAAAAACAGAAATGTGGTATATTATTCAAACTGAAAAAAATGCTGAACTAATTTCTGGATTTAATTGTAAACTTGATAAAAAAAAATATTTAGATAGTTTAAAAAATAAAACATTAAAAGATATTTTAAATATTGAAAAAACAAATAAAGATGATGTGTTTTTTATACCTCCAGGAAGAGTACATGCTATAGGCGAAGGAATTTTATTAGCCGAAATACAACAAACCTCAGATATTACATATAGAATATACGACTGGGATAGAGTAGATAATAACAATAATTATAGAGAACTACATACAGATTTGGCTATTGATGTTTTAGACTTTAAACAGTATGATAATTATAAAACTAATTATAGTAAAAAATCAAATGAAACTAATAAGGTTGTTGATTGTGATTATTTTACAACAAGTATTTTAGATTTTGATAAGAAAATTGAAAAAGATTACACATCAATCGACTCTTTTGTTATATATATGTGTATAGAAGGCAATTTCGATATTATATATAATAAATCGGATAAAATAAATATTGTAAAAGGTGAAACAGTACTAATACCAGCATCATTACAAAATATTATACTTAATCCTAATAAAAAATCAAAAATTATTGAAACTTACATAAGTTAGTAAGAACGATAGTTAACAAAAAACGAAATGTTATTCACAATATAGGAAAAACACAAGAGTAAAAGCAATAAATGTTTTGATTGACAGTTGTTTAGTAAATATGACAAAAGATGTAAATGAATGTAAGTTTTCAATAGTTAGGAAGTGATGGATTATAAATTACGAATTGGTTTACACCTAAATATAAGTATTTTACAAAAAACAAATCGGAAAGTTATTTTTTAACGATTCCTATATGTCTTTTGAGTTTAAACTTGTTCATCTCTTTTATCAAAGAACTTGTAAGTTTTGGAATTATTAGAAAATATTTCAAATTCAGATTTCTTTTTTTATCATTGTTCGGTTGCAGATAAGGTCTTCGACCTATTTATAGTTGCTTACGCATTAGCATAAAAACAAATTAATCAGAATGTTATGAATAAGTAAATGTCGAAAAACTTTTGTAACAGTACTTAGACATTAATTAAAGATTTTATTAATTATGATTTTAAAAAATGTAACATACATAGATTATATAACTTTAAAGTTTAAAAAATCAAATATCAAAGTGAATACCGGAATTGATGCAGGTATTGAATTTATTGATAAGATATCCGATAATGAAAAAAATATAATTGACTGTAGCGGAAAATATGTAACAAAATCTTTTGCTGTAGGGCATCACCATGCATATTCGGCACTGGCAACAGGTATGCCTGCTTTAAAAAAAACGCCTAAAAATTTTTATGAAATATTAAAATATATTTGGTGGAAAATAGATAAGATTTTGGATAAAGATATGATTGAAGCAAGTGCACTTGTTACAGCAATAGCTTGTGCAAAAGCAGGTTCAACTTTTGCTATCGACCATCATGCTTCGCCATACAATATTAAAGGTTCGTTGGATATTATTGCTAAT
The DNA here is from genome assembly GCA_029938185.1 of Bacteroidales bacterium. Lineage (GTDB taxonomy): Bacteria > Bacteroidota > Bacteroidia > Bacteroidales > JAOZVK01 > JAOZVK01. Next base: position 4,821 of record JAOZVK010000051.1, read on the forward strand.
GCTTTCGATAAGGTAGGAGTTTCTCATTTGTTGTGCTACGAAGTATCAGGTCGCGATGGTTTATGTAAAGCCACTAGTGGTTTAGAAGAAAATGAAGATTATTTGAAGAGTAATCAGGGGCTTATTGGATTGCACGCATCGTTTACAGTACTAAGTAAAACGCTGAAAAAAGCTGTTCATATTGCTCAAAAATATAACACAGGTATTCATATTCATGTTGCTGAAGATAAATATGACCAAGAGTATACTCTGAAAAAATTCAACAAGCGAGTTGTCGAAAGATTGAACGATGCAGGTGTACTCGAATCTAGTAAAACTATTTTGGCACATTGCATACATATCAATAAAGAAGAGCGAAAGCTAATCAAAAAATCGCCTGTATATATTGCTCAAAATACTGAAAGTAATCTTAATAATAATGTTGGATTTTTTAATTCGCATAAACTTAAAAACAAAGTAATGCTTGGAACTGATGGTATGCATAGCGATATGTTAAGAAGTGCCAAGTATAGTTTTTTTGCAGGCAAAACATACGATAATATCGACTTTGGTGAAACATATAAAAGATTAAGGCGGGTAAATGACTATATCGTTGAAAATGAATTTAAGGGAGATTCCGATAATAATCTAATCGTTTTGGATTATAATCCACATACTTATTTTAATGAAGCAAATTTTTTAAGCCATTTTATGTTTGGAATAAATTCAAATCATATAGAACATGTTATTTCAAATGGTAAATTGATTGTTGAAAATAGAAAGTTAACAACGGTTGATGAAAATGAAATAATGAAATTTTCGAAAGAACAAGCTAATAGGTTGTGGGAAGGAGTTAAAAACTAAAATCAACCTGTGCAATCAAAGTCAGATATAGCAAACTAATGTAAACCTATAACGTTAGCAGCAATTATACAATCAGAAACCTGATTTAGACACTCTTCAGTGGTATAATAGAAATAAATCATTATGATTAATTAGAAAAATAAAATAAATTATCAACCCTTAGCGTTATTAAAAACTTTGAGTTATGAATTATAAAAAATTAGAAGACATAGAAGCTGCGAAGTTTTTACTCTCGCCACCTGGCGACACATTGCAGGATACAATTACGCATAAAGGCATTTCGCAGGCAGAATTAGCAAAGCGCATGAAGCGTCCCTTGAAAACTATAAACGAAATAATAAAGGGGAAATCTGCCATATTATCCAATACAGCTATAAGTAATTAACAATTAATAATGTATAATTAATAATTTTACCTACGCCTGATAAGCAGTATAATATAAAAACAAAAGTGTCGTTTATATATATCAACCTAATTATCATCGTGGTTTAACAATAGTTGTTGTTCTTACGGACTTTTTAATTGCATAGTTTGCTCTTTTTTCCTATCATTTTTTTTCTTTTTCCTATCAAAAATGATAGGATTTATTTGTTTTTATGATAGGATTAGGTGATTTTACGATTGTTAAAATCTAAAAGAAACGCATAAATTTAATGATAAAATAATGAATATATTTTATACTCCATATTTAAAACACAAGACATATATATTAACAGAATTAGAATCAAAGCATTGTATAAAAGTATTAAGACTAAAAACAAATGATATTGTTTTTTTAATTGATGGAATAGGTGGTTTTTTTAAAGCTAAAATTATTGATAGTAATTACAAACGTTGTGCAGTAGAAATAATAGAAAGTAAATTTGATTACAAAAAAAGAAATTATAAACTTCACATAGCTATTGCTCCCACAAAAAATATTTCACGATTCGAATGGTTTCTCGAAAAAGCTACAGAGATAGGTATTGATGAAATTAGCCCAATAATTTGTCGATATTCAGAACGTAAAATTATTAAACACGAAAGATTAAACAAAATTATTACTTCGGCAACCAAACAATCATTAAAAGCATATCACCCAAAGCTTAATGAGCTTACAACTTATAAAAATTTTATTAATAAATATAATAATAAAAATTCGTTTATTGCACATTGCTATGATTCTGATACTAAAATAGATATTAAAAATGTTATAAAAGCTCAAAATAATTCGATTATATTAATTGGACCAGAGGGTGATTTTAGCTTAGAGGAAGTTGAAATGGCAAAAAAGAAAAATTATACTGAAATAAATTTATCAAATAGTCGTTTACGTACCGAAACAGCAGGCATAGTTGCTTGTCATGCTGTTTCTTTTATAAATTGACTCTTCAAAGTCTTTTAATGTTACTTACGCATAATTGAACCATTTTAAATAGATATGCAAAAAAAACTTCTCAAAACGAATAATATTTTCTACCTTATAATAAGTACTTTGCTTATATTAATATTGGTAATATCTTCGTGTAAGAAAGATAGTATATTGATGGATAGTAATGTAAACTTAGAATTTTCTACAGATACAATTTCATTTGATACTTTATACAATACAATCGGTTCTGTAACAAAACAGCTTAAAGTTTATAACCATTATAATCAAAAAATAAAAATATCATTAATTGAACTTGCAAAGACTAACAGCTCAAAGTACAAAATAAATATTAATGGATTAGCAACAAATTCAGCAACAGATATTATAATACAAGCTAAAGATAGTTTATATATTTTTGTTGAAATAACACCACCTACCAATAGCGATATAGTTTTAATAAAAGACTCAATAATATTTACAATTAATGGCAACAAACAAGATGTTAAACTTATTGCCTATGGAATGGATGTTCATCATATTAAAGAAAAAACTATTAAAAATACAAATTGGACAAATCAAAAACCATATTTGATTTATAATGATTTGATAGTTGAAAAAAATAATACTTTAACAATTGAGAAAGGAACTAAAATATATTTTAAGCGTAATACTCGACTAATTGTTAATGGTAACCTGATTATAGAAGGGACATTAGACCAGCCTGTAAAAATGCAAGGCGAAAGATTAGAGGATATTTATTATGATGTACCAGGACAATGGGTTGGAATACAACTCACAAAACATAGCAAGGTACATAATATAAATTATGCTCATATATTAAATGCTATTATTGGAATTCAGGCAGACAGTTTAGAAAACAATTCGGGACAGTTAAGTATAAATAATACAATAATTGAACATATGAGTTCATCGGGCATATATGCAAAAGCTTCAAAAATAATTGCAAACAACTGCTTAATAGACGATTGTGGACAATTTGCAATAATACTTACTCTTGGAGGCAACTACGAGTTTTATCATTGTACTATAGCTAATTATTGGAGAAATTCTTTTCGCGAATATCCATCAGTTTTTATACTACAACGCAATGTATCAAATACTGTAGAATCGCAAAATGCATCAAGTGCATTATTTGGTAATTGCATAATTGATGGTAATTTATCCACTGAAGTAATATTATATCAGCTTAACCATTCAATTTATAATGTAGTGTTTAATAACTGTGTTTTAAAAATTGATGATAATAGCAATATTAATCAAAATATGCTTAATTCATGTTTGAAAAATATTGATTTAAATTTTATTGATTATAAAACTTATAATTTTAGACTTGAAAATAATTCACAAGCTATTGATTTGGGTGATATAAATATTACTAAAAAATATGATAATCTTTTACATGATATAGATGGTGTTGAAAGGCTTATTAATAATAAATCTGATATTGGTGTTTACGAAACTATAATCAATTATTAGTCAAAGCATTGTATAATTGTACCATTGAATAATTGTACCATTGTATCATTGAATAATTGTACCATTGAATAATTGAATAATTGTACCATTTTAAGTATATTAACAAATAAGGCATCAAAAACCTTAAAATTTCTGGTTTTTAATATTTTCAGTAATAATATGACCATCAAATAATTGCACTATCCTATGTGCTTTTTCTGCATCAATGGCAGAATGTGTCACCATAATTATAGTTGTACCTTCATTATTCAACTCTGTTAGTAGATTCATAACCTCTTCGCCATTTGCTGAATCAAGATTACCGGTTGGTTCATCGGCAAGTATAAGCTTGGGCTTAGTAACAACTGCTCTTGATATTGCAACTCTTTGTTGCTGCCCCCCCGATAGTTGCTGAGGAAAATGTTTTCTTCTGTGAGCAATTTGCATTCTGTCGAGAACGTCCATAACTTTTTTCTTTCTTTCCGATGACGAAATTTTTAAATACAATAATGGTAGTTCTACATTTTCATACACATTTAATTCATCAATCAAATTGAAACTTTGAAAAACAAAACCAATATTTCCTTTACGTAAATTAGTTCTTTTTTTCTCAGAATATTTTGAAACTTCATTTCCATATAAATAAAATTCACCACCTGTAGGATTATCCAAAAGTCCAAGTATATTGAGTAATGTTGATTTACCACAGCCCGAAGGTCCCATAATCGAAACAAATTCTCCATCCTTAACCACAAAATTTACTTTATTTAATGCTACAGTTTCTATTTCATCAGTTCTGAATACTTTTACTAAATCTATTGTTTTAATCATCATTTTATATTTAAGGTCTTCGACCTATTTATAGTTGCTTACGCATTAGCACAAAAACAATTTAATCAGCAAGTTATGAATATATAAATATCGAAAAACTTTTGTGACAGTACTTATATCAGTCAAACTTTCTAATTATTTCAATACTATTATCAATATTCACTTTTATTATATCCGAAGGAACTTTTAATATATTGTCTTCTTTTTTATAGTTTACTATATAATCAACATTATCAATAATATCGTTACTTATTTCCGAAAAATTATTTGGATAAATCTCACCCGAAATATTGGCTGAAGTTGATACAATTGGTTTTGAAAACTTTTTAATCATTCTGTTACATAGCAAGTCTTTTGTAATTCTTATACCTATACTACCATCACTACCGATAATATTAGTTGCCAAATTTGTGGCATTTGGATAAATCAAAGTTAAAGGTCTATTATTTTTTTCAAAAAGTTCATATGCAATGCTTGGAACTGTTTCGACATAATTTTTTAACTGTTTTTCAGAATCAACTAAAATCAACATACTTTTAGTATCATTACGTTTTTTTATTTTATATATTCTTTCAATAGCTTTGTAGTTAGTCGCATCACAACCAATACCCCAAATCGTATCTGTGGGGTAAAGAATAATTCCTCCTGATTGAAGAACATTTATAGCTTTTGATATTTCAATATCAATCATAAAAATTATAGTTTTTTTACGCACAAATTTATTTTTACTTTTTAATTAACTGATAATCAGTAACAATAAACATACTTAGGCGTAAGCAAAAATAAAAGACTCGAAGAGTCAAAAATCACAATTTTAAATAAACATTCATCAAGTTATCAGCAATACTTTCCTCTCGAAACTTAGCTGCATGCTCGTATCCACTACTAATCATTTTTCGCCTTAATTTCTCATCTTTTGCAACTTTTTTTATTGCCTCTGATATTTCGTGAATATCCAAAGGATTTACATAATAGGCACTATTTCCACCAGTTTCCGAAAAACATCCTCCTTTGCTCGTAATTACCGGAGTTCCTGAGTTTAATGACTCTAGAATAGGAATGCCAAAACCTTCAAATATTGATGGATATATCATTAATAATGCCGATTGATATATTTCGGGAAAATGCTTAAAAGGCATTGAATGAAAAATACTTACTTGTTTATCCATATTATGTTTTGATATATATTCTTTTATTTTCTCATAATATGGGCTTGGTTTTCCAAGAATAACAAGTGGTATATCAATTCCTCCCATGTGTAAAGCTTTAATGACACTCAATACATTTTTACGCTCTTCTATTGTTCCAACATATAATATATATTTTTTTGGTAGTTTGTATTCACTCAAAATATTATTTCGTTTCTCAATATCAATTTTATTATAAAATATTGGACTACATCCTTGATATACAACATCAATTTTGTTTTCATTGATATTAAAATAATTTATTATATCAGCTTTAGTTTGTTCGCTTATTGCAATTATTCTATCAGCAGCATCGCAACTAAATTTAAATTTATTATAGTATATTTTTCTATCAATATACTTGTATAATTCAGGAAATCTAAGAAAAATCAAATCATGTATTGTAACAACTAATTTTGCTCCAGACTTTTGAATATCTTTTGGTAACTCATTGCTTAAACCATGATATACATCTATCTTATCTTTTCTAATTGTTTTGCCCAAACTAAAACTTCTCCAATATGAAGATAATTTTTTTCTTAAAAAGCCATCAGGAATTACAGTTGTAACATTTTCATTATCTATAAATTGAATTGAATTTGTAATTTTGGGAGTATATAATATATATTTATTGTCGGGTTTGTATTTAGATAAAAGCTCAATTGTACTTCTACTATAGTTACCTAAACCACTTCTATTATAAAAAGCTCTTTTTGAATCGAATCCTATTAACATTTGTTGGTTCTTAAAATTTTTTTACACACAAAATTATTTTAGCTATATAAATCGTAAAAAATATATATGCGTAAGCAAGGTAAAAAGGCTCGAAGAGCCTAATAATTAAATTCTTCTTTACCAGTTTTTAATGAATATACATATTTTCTTATTATCTGAGCCCATTCATTGTGCGAATGTCTTTTGTCTAAGGTTTTATATGAAATCGGTTTACCAATTATTATTGGAATAGTTTTGTTTGTTTTAGTAAACATTTCATGCGAAAGAAGACTTAATTCAACATTAGCTTTAATTCCAAAAAATTTTCTTATTTTATAAATATTGTAAAACAAAGATGAATTTCGTGAATCAATATGAATTGGAACAATATCTCTTTTGTATTCTATTGACTTACCTATAAAACTTTTTTGCCATTTACCATCAATTATATTACCTTTAATAACTCGTGATACTTCACCAGAAGGGAAGTTACATATTTGCGAATCAGATGCATATAAATTACCCAATGCTTCTATAATTTTTTTTGGACTCCTTCCATATACATTTACCATTGCAATAATAGGTCGAAGATTTGGAACAAGCAAAAACGCTTCGTTTCCAATTGACTTTACTGAATCAAAATTTTCGCCAATAACACTTACAATAGCCAATCCATCAAATACACCAATAGGATGATTTGCACAATAAACATACCTTCCTTTACTGGGTAAGTTTTCTGCTCCAATTTTCTTAATAGTTACATTAAATTCCTTGATTATATTACCTAAAAATTCTATTCCATAAGTTTCTTTATATTTATCAACTATTACATTTATTTGTTTCTGATGAATAATTTTTTCTAATATTGACAATGCAAAGCTAGGAATTTTTTTATATAATTTGGGATTGTCTTCTTTTAGTTGTTTCCTTACATTAATAACTTTTTCCACTTTATATTTAGTTAATAAATTAATGACATAATTATTCAATTGTATAATTATTATTTTTCAAAAAACATATATATGTATATTATAAGATTTAAATTAAAAAAAACTGAGTTTACCATTGTAAATTAATTATTCTAAAATCTCAAAGTGAATTGAAGTCAGGCTTTTTTAATAATATTATAATGTAAAACACTGATTAATAATATGTATTCAGTAATATTAAATAAGTTTTTCACCTTACAATTGGAAATTAAATTTTAATTATTTACAAATCTAACTATAAACTATAATTAAGCAATAATATGATTTTAATTATTTTTAATAAAAATATTTTTTTATTTAATTATAATAATTTTTATTTTAATAATAAAATCTGTTACAGCCTGAATATAATATCTTTAAACAATAACAAAAGTATAGAATTTAGGCAAATAAAATATATAAATAAGGCAAAATTATTAATTATATGTTTCAAAATATATAAAAGCTATATATTACTCAATATCTTTGAATTAACATACATATACAAGTTCATTTCATAACGCATGAAACACGAATATATTTTGTTATTATGTATAAAAAAACTACTTTTGAAAATCATAAATAAAACCAAGAAAAAATGAGTGTTTTAGTAAATAAAGATTCAAAGATAATAGTACAAGGATTTACAGGTAGTGAAGGCACATTTCATGCAACACAAATGATAGAGTATGGCTCAAATGTAGTTGGAGGAGTTACTCCAGGCAAAGGAGGTCAAACTCATTTAAACAAGCCTGTTTACAATACAGTTTTAGAAGCAGTAGAGAATACTTCTGCAGATGTTTCTATAATATTTGTTCCTCCAGCTTTTGCAGCAGATGCAATAATGGAAGCAGCTGATGCAGGAATAAAAGTTATTGTAGCAATAACCGAGGGGATACCTACAAATGACATGGTTAAGGTTAAAGAATATTTGTCGGTAAAAGATTCAAGACTTGTTGGTCCAAACTGTCCAGGAGTAATTTCGGCAGGAGAAGCAAAAGTTGGAATTATGCCCGGTTTTATATTCAAAAAAGGAACAATAGGTATAGTATCAAAATCAGGAACTCTGACTTATGAAGCTGTTGACCAAATAACTAAAGTCGGTTTAGGACAATCAACTGCAATTGGCATAGGTGGCGACCCAATAATTGGAACATCAACTAAAGATGCTATACAATTATTTATGGAAGACCCCGATACTGAAGGTATAGTAATGATTGGAGAAATCGGTGGAAATATGGAAGCTGAAGCTGCTGAATGGATTAGAGAAAACAGCACAAAACCAATCGTTGGATTTATTGCAGGAAGAACGGCTCCAAAAGGAAAAAGAATGGGACATGCAGGAGCAATTATTGGTGGTGCTAATGATACAGCAGAAGCAAAAATGAAAATAATGCGAGAATGTGGAATTCATGTTGTAGAATCGCCTGCCGAAATTGGAACAAAAATGTTTGAAGTACTAAAAAAATAAGTGGCTATATAAGGTCTTCGACCTATTTAATGTTGCTTACGCAAGATATATAATAAACGGTATTTCAAAAAGTAAGCTCATACTAAATAGGTAAAAACTTTTGTATGGGTGCTTATTCATGGCTACAGCTTGATAAGTTAAAAGCTAAAAATTAAAAGATTTTTTTTTAGAAAATATTAAATTTTTAACGTTTTAGCTGCTGTCTAAGCTTGGATATTTTAATATCGTGCCACGATAATCGTGGCACGATAATATGTTTGCAATCACATGTGTAACTCGGCAACCTGAGGTTTAACAAAGTGTCAAAAAACATTCTATTATATAAAAGAATATCAGTATTTTTACTTTAGAAATTTATGTCTTAATACTTTTTTGAAAGGGCATAAGCATTAACCATGAGGTAACGCCCTATGTGTAAGTGTATTCGTAAGCACCCCCAATTATTAATACCCCCAGTCGAAGACCTTACATTGAATCAGCTTTTTTTAGAGCATCATTTTTCATTTTATCAGCCTTATCTTTTGCTGTATTTACAATAATATCCGATTTACTTTTAGCTTCGCTATTTAATTTGTCTGCTTTACTTTTAGCTTCGCTGTTCAATTTGTTTGAAGCATTTTTAGATTCACTAATTAATTTATTCGATGCTTTTTGAGCCTTTTCAATCATTAGTTTTTCCGATTTTTGAGCTGCAAGTTTTGCAAAAGGATTCTTTGCTTTATTAACCAAATCACTTCCTTGTTTTTTGGCTTCATCAACAAGTTGTTTTCCTCTTAATTGAGCTTCGCCGTCTAGTTTTTTTGCATTTTTATCTGCTTCCGAAATCATCTTATCAGCCAAAACTTTTGCTTCATCTTTTATTTTCTGAGCTTGTTTTTCAGCTTCAGCAATTAATTCTTTTGCTTTTTTATCGGCTTCTTCAATAAGCTTTTTGGCTTCATCGCTCAACTCTTTTTTTATTTGGTCTACAACACCACCGTCATCACCATCATTCAAACTTAATTTTAATTTAGGGTCAGTGAGTGTTCCTGTTACTTTCACAATCAGGTTTATAGTTTTTCCTAATTTTATATCTTTTCCTGTTTTAGAAAGTAAATTATCAACTACATCATTTGCTCCGCCACCAAATTCGCTACGAGGAACTTTCACCTTCATCTTATAGTTTATACTTTGGTCTAAGTTTTGACTTCCGCCATATTCAATTTCGGTATTATCAATTTTTGTTGTTGATGGTTCTACTGTAATATTACCATCTTTTATTGTAAATTTAAGATTAAAATCTTTTAATGTAGGGTTTCTATATTTTTCCATTTTGCTAATATCAGCAAATTTGTTACAAAAACCAGAATTATGAAACCCGATACTTCCCGAATTTATGCCACCTGCACCATTTAGAGTATTTAATACTGGCGACAGACTGTCTGTCAAAAGTGTAGTAAAATTTAGATTTGTTGATATAAGACCAACACAATTTTTGCTAATAGGAGCCATTTCCTGAACAATTGAAAATGCTTTGTAAACTTCCTGTATATCAAATTTTGAAATATCTAAAGAAAAAGCAGCTTTAGGTTTCGATATAATTTTTGAATCATAACTTCCTGTCATTTTCATACTTCCTTTCAGCATGTTCATATTAAGATTATCTAATGATAATTTACTATCTTTTAATAAAATAAGACCATCAATATTAGTTATTTCCAGTTTGTCATAAAGTACTTTATTTAGTTTAGAATTTAGTGTAAAATTAATATTTGAAGGTATCTCAAAAGCAGTGATTGCACTTGTGTCTGGTGTTGTTTCATTATTTTCGTCAGTATCAGTACTTGATACAAATTCGTTGGCATCAAGCAGTTTAGAACTAAAATTAAAATTACCAGTTAAGAGTTCGTCTTTAAATACAAATGATAATATATTATTAATTTTACCTACAAAACTCATATCACTTCTGCCAATTAGCATATCAAACTTCGATAAATCAACATATTGTGGCGAAAACATCATTCTTGCTATTATAATATTAACATCGGGCAAGTCTTTTGATTTATATACAAAATTATCTAAACCAATACTACCCTCTGCCTTAAAATCTTCATATTGTTCTTTTTCAATAGACGATAGATTTCCTGCAAAACTTAAATCAGCAGAAATTAAGCCTGATATACTCATATCTTCCAATGGCATAACATCTTGAATACTATTAAGGTCTATTTTACCATTTACATTACCACGCATAGCCACATCAGCCGAAGATGTTACAACATGCATTGTTGCATTAAATGGATTTTTGGCAATTTCGAGATGAAATTTCTTAACATCTATTATATTGTCATCTCCAGTACCTCCTTTGTTATCAACTTTTACATTTATATTTATATTATCAACAGATTTTGGTAAGTCTGGATATTTAAACATAGCATTTTCAACTAACAAATCTATTCCAAAAGCTGGTAAATTTACTGCATTATATGTTCCTTTGGCATATCCATTAAATGCAAATTTACCTGATGTTTTTATTGTTTGAAAATCTTTCATATATACAGCAGGAACCAACGAGAGTACACTTTTAAATTCAGTTTCTTTTGCATTAAAAGTAATATCCATATTTATATTTGTGTCTGGCATAGAAACATAACCATCAAAACCAAGTCCCAGTTTGTTTAGTCCGAACAGGTTTTCTTTAAAAGTAAATTTCATATTTTTCATATCGGCTTCAATATCCGATTTAAAATTGATTGTTGCTCTATTAAGATATTTTACTGCTCCATATTTTACTGTCAATGAATCTATTGAACTTAATATATTTAAAACAGTTAAGTCCTGTGTCATATCACCTTTCAGCTTAAAGTTTAGATTTGTAATTTTGGCAAGTACATCTAAACTTTTATCATCGTATATTAACTGTGCATTAATTATTTCGAATCTTTTAAGCCCAATCTTGAATTTTGTTTCTTCGCTTGATTCTTCTTTTACCTCTTCGGTTTCCGATGCTGTTGTATCTTTTACGATGTCCCAGTTTGCTTTGCCACTATGCAAAACCTTTGCATTTATTCTCGGATTATCAAGAACAATTGCTCTGATTTTTATTTCATCGCCTGCTACAACACTCATTAAATTAAGGTCTACATAAAATTTATTAAATGCAACCAGTGTATCAGTTGCAAATGAGTCGATACCAACCACCGATAATTTATCAAGCTCGACACTTAGTGCTGGAAAACTTTTGAAAATAGAAAGATTAAAATCATCAAACTCTACTTTCGCATTTAAGTTTTGATTTGCTTGGTCTTTTACAATTTGAAGTATTTTGCCTTTAAATAAAAAAGGTGTCAATATCAGAAGTATTATAACTACTAGAAAAACAATACCTGTGATTTTCATAATTTTTTTCATAATTTTTTTCATAATTTTTTAGATATTTAATCAATTAAGGTCTTTGACCAATTTAATATTGCTTTCGCATTTTTGTAATTCACTATCATATAGTTAATTACACAAAAATAAATGCTGAAAACATTTGTAAAACTACTTATAAAATAAGTAAAAGTAATAAATGACCTAATATTAATGTGGCTTACGCACCCTATTAATATTCTAATATTTTAATATAATATAAAAAGACAAGTAAAGCTATCCAACATATTAATGCAAAATATGTTACAAGATAATATGATTTTTTTATATTTTTATGTCTTATAAAGTACATAAAAAGTAAAATCATAAAAACACCGCCTGCAAACTCCATAAAATGAAGTGTTTTTTCAGGAATCCTTTTTCGTTTTTTTCTTGCTTTTTGTTTATCAGAATAAAAAGTAATTCCTGAAATTATATTGATTGATGCCAAGTATATGAATAACATATTATTAATTATATTAAATGATTATTGGTTTTTTTTAATTATTTATACTTTCAATGGTTCAATTATTCAATGGTACAAAATATTGAATAATAACATAAAGAATTAATAAAAGTAAAGTTTTTAAGCTAATTTAGTATATGTACAAATTTATTTTTGATATTTAATTAACTGAAATTCAAAGCATATAAAATTTTTTTAGGTAAAAGGCTCAAGATTCAGTTTTTTATAAACTAAACAAATATAGAAATATTTTTATTATTTAGAATTTAAAAAAACAAATTATTTAAAATTATAAAAATATATAATTACAATAATCTGTTAATCAATATTATTATATAAATAAAAATAAAATTATAAAATAATATTTGTAATAATTTGAGTATTTAATTTTTTTTTCTAATTTTGCAAAGATTTAAACAATGGACCTGTAGCATAATTGGATAGTGCACCTGATTACGGATCAGGAGGTTAGGGGTTCGAGTCCCTTCAGGTTCACATTTAAGGTCTTCGACCTATTTCATAGTTGCTTACGCATTAGTACAAAGATAATCTAAACAAGAAGTTACGGATAAGTAAATATCGAAAAACTTTTGTAACAGTACTTACTCAGCCATTTATAAAATCATTATTTTTATATAAGGCAAATCACAAATAATAAGAAACCTTACTTGTTGTTGAAACAGTTATTTCAAAATCTCTCATTTTGATAGTCCTTACAAAACGGTGTTGATTGTCCGAAAAAATATAAAATTTAATTTTAATGGCTTGATTCTAAAATGATTTTTAGGCTACCTGTTTAAAGTTGGACAAAAGCAAATCGGTCAGACCACTTCAAGCGGTCTGACCGATTTGCTTTTACATATAAATTATAACAAATTAATTTACAACGCAGTCTAAACTTAAAAGGGTAGCTGATTTTTATTTTTGATAATTTCACCAAGGCTTTGTAATCATTTGATAATCGTACCAACACTGTTTTTAAAGATACTTATATTTAGGTGTAAACTGGGCTTATAAAAATTAATAAATTACAACAATATTATTAGTTCTAATTTTATT
>JAOZVK010000411.1 GCA_029938185.1 Bacteroidales bacterium
CTATTAAATCATTTTTATTAGTATTTAATAATTAGTGTATTCATAAAAAAACTATGCAATGTATTTTATTGCTTATGTTTCAGGGCGTTGCCCCATGCTAATGCTTATGTTTCTTACAGGGCAAAAAATTTGAGAAATAAAAATTCAAAATACTAAGCATTTTTTTGAACTAAAGAATGCTAAACATCTTATTTTTAGTATCTTTTAAGTTCGTAAAATAGAATTAAAACAACTTGAAAAACAAGAGTATCCAAACTTACGTGTATAAGCTAAACTTTTAACTCTTTATGAATGATGCCCTCTATTCTTTTCTTTCAATATCTTTATTGTTGTTCTTTTTATTTTTTTTCTTGTTCCTTTTTTCTCTATATTTTTTAAATGTAATATTATTCCATATGTCCTTAAAAAGGTCTCCAAAGGTATTAAAATCTTTTCTAAATGATATACCAACTCCTTGTTTATATTGAGATTCTTTATAAGTTTCGCTGCTATATTCGTTTGCTCTTGTAAAACCTTTTAGTCTTACACTGCCCGATTTGTTTAGTTTAACTTCAATTTCGACATCACCCACAATATTGTTCGATTTGTCTTCTGAATTATTTTTCGAGCTTGGGTTATCATTATCAATTTTACCACCACCAACACCAACATTACTATTAATACTTACTCTATCGTTAAATAGTTGAGTTGATAGCGCAACTTCAAGTTCATTGGTGGTCATTTCGTCTCCCAGTTGATAGTTTACACCTATATCGAAATTGTCGCTAATTTGTGAAAGCCAATGACTTAATTGATTCGAAAGCATTTCGGTAGTATTAGAACCAACCAAATTAGTGCTATTACTTTCACTAATTTCTGATGTAATTCCAGGTAATGCTTGGAACTTTTTTAATACTAATAATGAAAGTATTTGCTTGTTAAGATTATCTTCTGGAAGATTTTTCAACAATTCCTCAGTTTTATCTTCTGCACCTGACAAGTCTAAGCCAAAAGATATTTTGGGATTCATTAGTTTGTTTTTTAAATAAAGATTACAATTTACAGCAATTTTTTTGTCTTTAGAATTATCATCTAAAGTGAGGTCATATAATGGTACTTTCTTAATCTTATATATTGCATTCAAGTTAATTAAAGCATTAAACGGATTACCTGTCCAAGTAATATTGCCACCTTTTTCTATTGAGAATTTTTTATTTAATAAATTTTTTAGTGTAAAAAGGTAATCTCCCGAATACAATGTTAGTTTACCAAACATATTAAATTTACCTAAAGTATTTATTTGTAAGTTTAGATTTCCTATTCCTCTTGCTTTAATAATATCGCCTACTTTTTCGTCCATAATCAACTGAATTTCAGCATCTGTATTAACATCTATATCAAAATTTAGTTTTACACCTGATATACTTATTTCCTTTTCTTTTATTTTGAATTTTGCTGTAGTATCTTTTGATTCGAATTTTATAAAACTATTGTTATCGCTAATTGTCGAATTTGATGATAATGGAATAAAAAATTGAGTATACTTATCTGTTTTAACTGAAACATTAACTTCTACATCTTCTGGAGTACCACCAACTTGAATATTTCCAGTTAGATATGCTTTACCATAAAAAGATGTAGTATCGCTAACTTTTGTGTTTAACATTAAAAAATTATGAGCATCTAAATTAATATCAAAATTTAAATTATTAAACATATTATGAGATATATTACCAGACAAGTATGCATAACTACTCATACTTTCGTTTAATCTTATTTTATTAAATTCTACTTTATTGCTTGTAATAAAAATACTATCAGAAAAATTATACCTTGTTTGGAGATAATCAACTGTAAAAATAGTTCGAGCAAATTTTAGTTTTGCCGATAATTGGGGCTTATCTGTAGTTCCTTTAAGAGAAATATCTCCATACACAATTCCCGAAGGTCTTGATAAAATACCTTTTACGAATGGTTTTATAAGCTTAAATTTAAATTTATTTATATTGCCTGTAAAATCTAAATCTTTACTTTTAGGTGAGTAATATCCTGAAAAATTTATTGATTTTATTTTTCTATTTTGCATACGTGCATCAAGAAAAATTTTTGAGCTATTTTCTAAAACATTGCTTTTTAGATACAAGTTGCCAATATATATATTATTTAACTTCATATCTGTTATAGAGTCATTTGTTTTAAATAATGCATTTTTATACAAATTATATAGTTTAGTTTCGCCATTTACCAAGCCCGAAAAAGATAAACCACTTGGTTTTGTTAAAGGGTTAAAGTTTTGTAAATCGAAATCTATAATTTTTAAGAAAAGTGTATCGTTGTCTTTTTCCGAAATTGCACCATTGATGTTTATTAGTTGATTATTGTTAATACAAGTAATGTTTTTTAATCTTATATATGTGCTGTCTATTATTATTTGACGACTATATAGAGCCCATATATTATTATCTAAATTTAATTCCGATGGTTTTATTCTTGCTTTAATTATTGGTTTGTTCGTCTCTTCGTTTCTTGATAAATAAGCACTTAGATTAATATCTGCCGAACTATATAAACTATCATTATTTTCCCAAATTATATTTGTATTTGTATAATTAGAATTAATTGCGGTGAAAATCTTTATATTATTGATACCTACATTATCATTATATGTATATTCTTTAGCATCAATGTTAAGTTTTAGGCTATCGTTCTCAGTAATGAGATTTATATTTAAATTATTAAAATAGTTATTATAGAATAATATTTGGGCTATATTAGCAGTTAGTTTGAGACTATCTTCAAGAGAATTATAATTTCCTGAAATTAAAGAATTTTTTGCAATTTTCACTTCAGGCATAAACATTTCACTCAATATTTTAGTATCTTTGATATTAAACTTATATTCAAAATTATTAATTTTAGTACTATCAATTTCAATTGTTATAATAGAATCTTTTGTATTATAGTCTTCAATTTCTTTAAGGGTAGGTACAAATTTATATACAAGCCTTTTGAATGATTTTGCAATATCAGTTATGTCAATTTTCCCATTGAGTTCAATATCTGCAAATTGTGAATTTATAGTAATTATTGATGTTGAATCAAAATAATTAGGAATTGCTTCAATAATAATATTTTCATTAGATATTTGTCCTTTAGAATTTGTTATTTCATTCAAAATCAAATAAACATTGCCATCAATATTATTTATTTTATTTCCAACAAAGTTAGTTTTAAGAATTATTGATGCTGTAAAGCTTGAATCGTTGTAAAGATTAAGCTTATATGGTACAATTTTGTTTACAAAAACCGAAAATTCATACAATGGAACATCGTATGAAAAATCGAATCCACCAATAAAATTAGTTTGAAGATTCTCATCATTAATAACAATGTTACCAAAAAATTTGTTTTGTGTAAAATTACCATCAAGAGTAATATCTTTATAGTTATATCTATATAGCATTACACTATCAATTTTTGTATTTGTTTCTACTTCAATTGATTTATTAATATTAATATTGATAGTATTTTTGAAAGTTATATTTCCAAAATTTTCCTCATTATCAAGTAATTTTCCAAGGTTGAGATTTACAGCATCTATTTTTCCATTTATATTTGTATTTTTTGTTTTTGTTCTATCAATAGTTATTTTGGTATTTATGTTTCCAATATTTGAAATAATATCTCCTTTTGCTTTTATTTTATTAATATATCCACTTATTTCTCCAATATAACTTATTCTGCCAACATTAGATAACTGTTGAGGAATTACTATTAACTGTTTTGTAGAATCTTTGGGGCTTTTAATAGTCGCCAAATCAGCTCTTGTTGTCGAAAGTGTATCAATTTTTATAAATAGAAATGTTTTTTCTATATTTGGTAATCCGCTTATTGATATATGCGACCTTAGTTTTGTTTTTTTTGCATATTTTATATCCAAACTATCAATAAAAAGTCTACTTATTTTTCCGAAAATATTTCCTGAAACATTTAGTATTTGGTTATATCCTTTTATATCAGGCACAAAGTAGGATATATCTTTTAAACCAATTTCTGTTGATTTATCAATTTTTACACTTAAATCTATTTCATTAATAAAATCATTAAATGCTTCATATGAATTATATACAAACCGAAATTCTTTTGAAAAGAATTTTGTTTGAGCTGTAACAAATTTAAAATCATTTAGATTTATTGTTTTGCTATTTACAACATTTTTATATGCACTAAGCTCATTTAACGCAAAGCCACTTTTTTCTTTAAACGAAAAGTTTTCAATATCAAACAATATTGAGTCTTTTGAAAAAGTAAGTCCTTGTATGTCTAAATTTAAATTGTATAAATATAAATCGTTAAAATTTAGGCCATATGTATGTTGTATTGTATCATGTTTTTGGTATCTAAAATTTGTGTTAATTAATTCAAAATCAAAACATATTATTTTCCAATTTGATTGATTTACAGTATCTTTCTCTTTTTTATCAGAAGCAAAAGCATCTAAAATAAACTGTAAGTTAGAAATGTTCAAAGAGTCTATTTTTAGATTAAATGTTAGATTTTTTAATATTAACTTACTTAAAAAGATTTTTTCTACATCTAAAAAAACATTATACAATTCGGCTTCAAGCTCTTGTATATGTAGTAGTGTGTCTTTTTGTAAATCTTTTACGAATATATCTTTTAATAAAACAGAGTTAAAAAAAGCAATATCAACTTTTTCTATCGAAACTTCGGTTTTTAATTGTTTTGATAAATAGTTTGTTGCTTGTTTTACTAAAATTGATTGTATAAAGCTACTATTAAATAAAATATAGAATACAGCAGGCCAAAACAATATAGCAAATATTGTTTTAATAAATATTCTAAATTTTCTTTTTTTTCTAGTCATTAAATATATTCAATATTATAGAGATTTTAATTCTCTATCTTTTATAAAATGTTTATTTTAGCCAGAATTTTTTAAAGAAAAAAACTTTCCAAAAGTTTTGGAAAGTTAATAATAAATTTGTATTCCAACTAAAACAATATCATTGACAATTCTACTTTTCTTATTAAGTTAAAATAATATTCGTATAATATTGGCTTTCAATCATTCATTGGTTTTTGTGAATTTCCAATTGTGTTCCGAATTTCTTCATTACAAACTTCTTTTGATTTCAAAATATTTTTAATTTCATCAATATTAGCACCTGTAATTTCGCTAATTTTATTAAGAGAAAAACCATATTTTTGTAAATTAGCAATTGTAGTTAGAAGTTTATTTTTAGCTTCTTTCTTTGTTTGTTCCTCCTTTTTTCTTGCTTGTTCTTCTTTTTTTCTTGCTTGTTCTTTTTCCTTTATTGCCTGTTCTTCATTTTTTTTTGCTT
>JAOZVK010000412.1 GCA_029938185.1 Bacteroidales bacterium
TCATTTTAATTTGCTATTGTTTTTGTTCAATTTGACGTTTTTTGTGAGTTCTGAAGGTTAAAAGAACAAGTGCAAATGGTTAATTATTATTTGTGATTTGCCTTAGGCTGGGCTTATAAAAATACGAGCAAAAATAGCTTATTTAAGTTTTTTATTAGTTCCTAAAATGTTTTTTTATTTCGTTAGTAAGTTTTTTTGCCCTGAAAGATAAGCATT
The DNA here is from genome assembly GCA_029938185.1 of Bacteroidales bacterium. Classification (GTDB taxonomy): domain Bacteria; phylum Bacteroidota; class Bacteroidia; order Bacteroidales; family JAOZVK01; genus JAOZVK01. The sequence goes on from JAOZVK010000412.1 coordinate 217, forward strand.
AACATGGGGCAACGCCCTATGTATAAATGTATTCGCAAGCAATAACGCCCTGAAAGGGCAATAGCAACACAATAAAAAAAGAATAAAATTAGAACTAATAATATTTTGTAATTTATTAATTTTTATAAGCCCAGCCTTAGGCTACTTACAAGAATTACAATTTAATTTCTGGTATTTCTGAGTTTTTATCTTCTTATCAATAATTTTTTGCTCTACCTTAATACAAAAAACTTTCTTTTTTCTTAGTTTTTTATTATGACCTACTCTGGTTTCTGGAAACCTACCATCTTTTTTGAAAATAATATTCAAAGCAAAACCAAACATTGCAACTGCAATAAAACCAACTGATAATAATAATAATTTTATAAACATGATATAATATTTAATAGTTACTCTATATGAAAAAAATTGTATAAATACATGTAAGTAATTAACAATTAATAATGTATAATTGATAATTTTGCTTACGCTTGATAAACAATATAATATAAAAAATAAAAGAGTCGTTTTTATATAGCTATCTACTTAAAAAATATGATTGTGCAAATATATACATATTTAAAGGATTAATAAAGCAATAAATTTGTGTTTTATAACTGCTATAATTTTGTTATTAAGTACTGTTACAAAAGTTTTTCGACATTTGTATTTTGTTAAATTGCACATTATTTTAATATTAATAGAGTGCGTAAGCCACATTAAATAGGTCGAAGACCTTAGTCGCTTTGTTTATATGTTTTTAGTTCCATTTCGTTTCCATCAAAAACAGCATAAGTAAAATTAACAATCCAGTCGCCTGTATTTATATATCTTGTATTATCAGCAATTTTAATATCGGAAGGTACATGCCTGTGTCCAAATATAAAAAAATCATAATGTTTTGATTCTAATTCTTTTAGAGAATATTGAACCAAATATTCTTTATCAATACCTCTAAATTTATCAATTTTGTAATTTGTTCGCCCGCCTCTCGACCATGTTTGTCCAAAGAGTAAAGCCCAGTCGGGGTGAATTTTTGCAAAAGCCCATCGTAGAAATTTATTTGTAAACATTTTTTTTAATAATTTGTAGCTTCTGTCTCCTGGTCCAAGTCCGTCTCCATGTCCCATCAGTATTTTAATACCATTTATATTTAATTCATAATTACCTCTGTGTAATATAACTCCAGTTTCTTGTGGAAGGTATTTATAAACCCAAATATCATGATTTCCTGTAAAAAAATGCACTTTAATACCACTATCACAAATATTTGCAATTTTACCAATAAATCTTGTATGCCCTTGTGGCGCACAGCGTTTCCATTCGTGCCAAAAATCAAATATATCTCCTAAAAGATATATTTCATGTGCATCAATAACTATCTCGTCTAACCACTTTATTATCAGTTTTTCTCGTTTTAGACTTTCTGTAAAATTGGGTAAGCCCAAGTGAAAATCCGATGCAAAATATATTTTTTTTCCTTTTTTCAACAACGTTAATTAATTTGTAAGGTCTTCGACCTATTTACGCATTCTATTAAATTCTTGCAAATTGTTTTGGCGTAAGCAACATAAAAAGGCTCGAAGAGCCACTTTATTTATAAAATCCAAAACTATACTTTTTTCCCGCTTTATTTATCTTTAAAGCATGTTTTTCTTTTTCAAAAAGTTTATAACTTTCTTCTAAGTTTTCCCAAAGTTCAAGAATTTTTTTCTTTTTGGTTTTGGCATATGGTCTAATGTATTTATTTTTCAGTTCATTGGTAAATCTAAATGGATATATGTAAATATCAGGCATACCATATTTTTTTTGGTTATGAAATGAAGCAAATAAAAAAACAGGTAAGAAATTTTCATTTATAAACGATAAACATCCAGCAGTTACACAATTGCCATGTAAACATATTTCGCTACCTGGACTATTTCCTTTTTTAATTGAATTTGAACGTTTTATATCAAGTCTATTTGGATAGTTAAGGCAAATTTTAAAACTTGAGCCATATCCTACATCTCCATATTTTTTAATTTCTTTATTATTTAACTTTATCCACATAAAATCCATTCGACTTCCATAATACAAGCCACATTTATAAAATCCTTCGGGAGTTTTTCCATCGCCTCTAAAAAGTTTTGGACCTGGTTCGTTATCAACTGCACAAATAGGAATTTTTGCTATGAGTTTTAGTTTATCTTTGCGTTTGTTTGCTGCCCAAATCTCTAATTCCATTTCAAGTTTAAAAGCTCTGAATACTACAAATTTAGGAGGGTATGTTATTTGTTGTTTTTGACATTTTTCTTTTGCAGATTTTCCAATAAGTTGTTCTAAACGGTTTTTTATAAACCTTGAACTTTTTTCATTTACACCTTTTTTTATATCTGAAACTGTATCTATTTTGAAAGGTATTGACATAGGTTGAGCTATATTACGACATGACATAAAAAATAATATTATTATAAATAATAAAGTATATTTTTTCATTCGTATATTTTTTAATTATAAAAAGTAAAGATAAGCAATTTGATTTTACTATACAAAATATAGTCTAAAAAAGCTTATTTTTTAGTGATAACAAAAACAGATTCTACACCAAAATGATCCGATAAAAATATTATTTCTTTGTTTATTAGAACAGGTTCATTTGCGATGATATTAATATATTTGCTCTTTATATAGTTTGATTTGAAAAGCACTCTATCCAATCTTCTACTTGGTTCTCCGACATACGAATTTCTGTTGGCTAAAACATTATATTCAATATTCCAAGTGTAGCCATTTTTGTTATTATGTATTTCTTTCCATACATCAATAAAGTTTGTGTCGAAATAAGAAGTTTCGGGATACTCAAAATCACCAAAGTTAAAATCAGCTGTAAAAATTGCATTTGTTTTATTTCGAAGATTAGCGAAAATTAAATCAAGCTGTTCGGCTCTAACAATATTATCTGTTAATCTACTCTCTAAATGACTGGTAGCAATTGTAAATTTCTGATTATTAATTACTACAATATTAAATAAAACATATCGCCCCATGCGTGTTTTAGGTAATTTTAAATAATATGAACTATCTATCTTAAATTTAGATAATATTAATAATTCGCCTACTGGTCTATTATTTTCTAATTTTATTTTAAAATTATATTTATTGTTAATTATTGAATCATTAGTAATTGTGTTAAATAGCAGATTATCTACTTCTTGAAGTGTGATAATATCAGCATCGGTTTTTTTTAATAATTTTATCAGTTCTTTTATTCTATTAGTAATATCAGCTTCACCATGAAGAATATTCCATGTAATAACTTTAAATTCATCAATATTATCTACTGAATAAACTGCCTTATTATCAGTTTTTTGTATTAAATTATTACACGATAAAAACAGAACTATAAAGAAAAACAATAGGGTGCAGTTCAATTTTGTATACTTCATTGAAAAATTATCTAAAATGGTATGTTTCATATATTTATAATATAATAGCTTACACTTTCTTCTTTGTGTTACTTTGTGGTTAATTTATAAGTTACTATTAACAACAAAGTTGCACTAAGGCAAATCACAAAGTTAAAAAAAACAATTTAAAAAGCATAAAGTTTCTATGAAAAACTGTTGTGGCTTGATAGTGTTTGCATACTTTCAAAAATTGGATAGCGACATAAAGTCGGACTCACATCTACTTGTAACAAGTTGCGCCTGTTAGGTGAAAAACACCTGCCGTGCGTATAGTGAGATGTTGTAAATTTTAATTGAAAAGTATACGGTTTTGACTGAAAATGTGTAATTATTATTTGGAAAACCATAGACACTTCTTGTTTGCTTTTTCAAATTTTTATTTGCATATTGCAATTTCTCGAATGTATACAGTAGTTTGCAGTGCTTTGAGTAGTTTATGCACAGGACACATAGAATGCATAAGTAACATTAAATAGGTCGAAGACCTTAAAATTTATATTAATGAGTCTACAAGTAAAAAAAAGAATACAAATAGTAAATAATGAAATACAAGATACTGATAAACACAAAATCAGAGATAGTATAATTGCAGGATTAATGTCTGAGCAAAAACGTATTTCGAGTAAATTTTTTTATGATAAAACAGGTTCTAATTTATTTGAGCAAATAACTCGTTTAGATGAATATTATCCTTCAAGAACTGAAAAAACGATTTTAGAAAATGTTGCCAAGAAAATAACACCAGGATTAAAAAACTTCGATATTGTTGAACTTGGAAGCGGTGATGCTTCTAAAATTTCGATTATACTAAATGCTATTGATAAAAAACACAGAAAGTTTATATGTTACATACCTGTTGATATTAGTCAAACAGCATTAGAAATATCTGCTGAAAAAATTTCTAAAAAATTTCCTGATATCAGGGTCAAAGGACTTGTTGCAGATTTTATGTCTAAGTTTGATTTTACAATAAGTTGTTCAAGCAAATTAATTTGTTTTTTTGGAAGTACTATTGGGAATTTAACACGAAAACAATCATTATATTTTGTACAAAAAATAAGTGAGAAAATGAAAACAGGCGACAAATTTTTGCTTGGACTTGATATGGTCAAAAGCAAAATTATTCTTGAAGCAGCATATAATGATAATCAAAATATAACAGCCAAATTTAATAAAAACATACTTAATGTTATTAACAGTATTTTAGAAACAAACTTTAATACAGATGATTTTGAACATTTGGCATTCTACAATTCCGAATATAACAGAATTGAAATGCATTTAAAAGCACTTAAAAATATTAAAATAAAAAGTCATTTTTTTTCACACATAATTGAACTAAAACAGGGCGAAACAATTCATACCGAAAATTCGCATAAATATACTAAAGATGATATTTATAATTTTGCAAATTTAAGTAATTTAAACATTGAAAATATTTTTTCTGATTCAAAATCATATTTTTCTCTGGTTCAATTTGTAAAATAAGGTCTTTGACCTATTTAATGAGGCTTACGCATTAGGCAATTCACAATAAATAATTAAGGTCTTCGACCTATTTAATGTTGCTTACGCAAGATATATAATAAACGGTATTTCAAAAAGTAAGCTCTATACTGGGCTTATAAAAATTAATAAATTACAGCAATATTATTAGTTCTAATTTTATTCTTTTTTTTATTGTGTTGCTTTTGCCCTCA
>JAOZVK010000413.1 GCA_029938185.1 Bacteroidales bacterium
TAGAATATTGAATATTGAATGTAGAATATTGAATGTAGAATATTGAATATTGAATATTGAATATTGAATGTAGAATAATGAATATTCAGTATTTGATATTATTTTTTTGTTTGTTTATTTGTTTTTGCTGTTTTAATACTTTTTACAAAAATAGCAATTAATTCATTATTTTCTTTAACAATTGGGTCTAATTTACTAATAGGAGTAATTAGTGGTTTTCTTACAATTATTTTTAAACATACTAATGTTTCCCTTAGTTCTTTAAGACTAATTCTCATTTTGTGAATAAAATCATTAGTAGATTCTGCCCCTTGTGCTTCTCCGTAGTTTAACGCAGGAGAAGTTCCACTTCTAATTATTTGACCTTTTATTTGTTTTCCAAGAAGAGAATTATCAATAGCTTCTGCTACTTCACTAATTCTGATAGCAAACTCAATCAATCAATCTTCTATATCAAATTTCTTTTTATTATTCATTATTCTACATTCATTATTCTACATTCATTATTCTACATTCAATCCCTGTTAATGTTCGCTTGCTTCAGCAGCACCTGATGGTATTCTGATGTCTTCCACAATGTCTTGTACGCTTTGAGGCGGAGGACTTGTGAAACGAGAAACAGAAATAGAGACAACAAAGTTTAGCATCATAGCTATTGTACCAAATCCTTCTGGCGAAATACCAAACCACCAAGCTTCTTTAAGTCCAGCTACTGCTGCTTTTCCACCGTCGAATATACCAAATTTGAATTTGAGCATATAGAAAACCATAAATGTTAATCCTACTATCATACCAGATATTGCTCCTTGTTTATTCATTTTCTTATCGAAAATACCCAACACAATAGCGGGGAAAAATGATGCTGCAGCTAAACCAAAAGCCAATGCCACTACAGCGGCTACAAATCCCGGCGGATTAATTCCAAAGTATCCAGCTACAATAACTGCCGCTAAGGCACTTAATCTGGCAGCTGTAAGTTCTCCTTTTTCCGAAATATTGGGTCTTATAATTTTCTTCAACAAATCGTGTGAAATGGAAGAAGCAATCACTAATAACAAACCTGCTGCGGTAGAAAGTGCTGCGGCTAAACCACCAGCTCCTACTAAGGCAATTACCCAGTTAGGCAATTGGGCGATTTCAGGATTAGCTAATACCATAATATCTCTATCAATCGTTAATTCGTTTGCTTTTTTATCTGCAACGTATTGTACAATTCCGTCCTTGTTTTTATCCTCGAAAGTAAGTAAACCTGTTTTTTCCCAATTTCCAAACCATGCTGGCAATTCGCTATATTTAGCATTGCTCACTGTTTCAATTAAATTTGTTCGTGCAAATACTGCTACTGCTGGTACAGTAGTGTAAAGAATAGCAATAAATAACAATGCCCAACCTGCCGATTTACGTGCATCTTTTACTTTTGGTACAGTGAAAAAACGAACAATAACGTGAGGTAAACCTGCCGTTCCTACCATTAAGGCAACCGTAATAGCAAATACATCTACCATTGATTTCGCCCCCGAGGTGTATTCATGAAAACCTAAAGCTTCGTGTAGTCCGTCTAATTTATCTAACAAATAAACACCGTCTTCACCCGTTCCGCCAAAACCCAGTTGAGGTATTACATTTCCTGTCATTATAAAAGAAATGAATATGGCTGGTACCATAAATGCAAATATAAGTACAATGTATTGAGCTACTTGTGTGTAAGTGATGCCTTTCATTCCACCCAATACTGCATAGAACAACACAATAGCCATTCCTATATAAACACCTGTATTAATATCTACTTCGAGGTAACGAGAAAAAACAATACCTACACCTCTCATTTGCCCAGCTACGTAGGTAAACGAAACAATTAATGCTGCCAAAACGGCTACTACACGTGCTGTGTTTGAGTAATATCTGTCGCCAATAAAATCGGGTACTGTAAACTTACCAAATTTCCGTAAATAGGGTGCAAGAAGAAGAGCTAAGAGAACATAACCTCCAGTCCAACCCATTAAATAAACCGAGCCATCGTAGCCCGTAAAAGAAACAATTCCGGCTAAGGATATAAATGAAGCTGCTGACATCCAATCAGCTGCCGTTGCCATACCGTTCAATAAAGGTGGAACGCCACCACCTGCTACGTAAAATTCTTTTGAAGAACCAGCTCTTGACCAAATTGCAATCCCTATGTATAGTGCAAAGGTTATTCCTACCAGTATCCACGTCCATGTTAAAATTCCCATAATATATATATTTTAATTTTATTATTATTTTAAAGTACTGTTACAAAAGTTTTTTGACATTTACTTATTCATAACTTCTTGATTAAATTGCCTTTGTACTAATATGTAAGCAACTATAAATAGGTCGAAGACCTTAATTATTAAAATTGAAGTTTTTAGAACTATTTTATTCATCGTATCCGTATTTTTTATCCAGTTTGTTCATTAACTTAACATAAATAAATATTAAGATAACAAATACATACATTGCTCCTTGTTGAGCAAACCAAAATCCTAATTTAAAGCCTCCAAATTTAATCACATTTAACTGATCAACTAGCAAAATCCCGAATACATATGAGACTAAAAACCATACTGAAAGCAAAATAGCTAAGTATTTTAAGTTTTCTTTCCAGTAAGCTTTCTTTTTTTCTATTGACATAATTATTTTGTTTTAAAATTTATAAATTGCTGTTACTAATAATCTAAAATTACTTACTGCATCAATATCTGTTGTTGAAATATCTCCATTGGCATCAATTGCTCCATATTGAGCTTGTGTAAATTCTCCTTCAATACCTAATTTCATTTTTCCCGACTTCCAGCCAATGCGTGGCGAAATTCTAAAAACTTCTTTTATAGAATTGGCTAAGAAGTTTTGTTCCCTAGTTAGGGTTACAGTTTCTCCAAATCCGCCGTTTTGAGTAAAACCAGCAAACAAGCCCCATTCCATAGTTTCCGACACATTACCACTAATTTCTGTCCAAACACTATAGGTTGTATTGTTTACATAATCGCCATCTGCATTCGTACCAAACCCACCAATAGATAAAAGGTCTGACATATTTTCGCCATAAACGGCTTCTAATTTCCAAGTAATACTACTTAGCTTTGTTCTGAAAAAAGCAATAGCTGCTATACTACTTAGCTTATCGCCGCCAAGTGCAGGAAGAGTCGATTTGTAATTTGCACCTACTCCAGCTATGGTTGTTTTGGCAGAACCTACTTGAAGTTGTAAATGAGCTTGTGGCATACCTGCTTGACTTAAACTAGCACCACGAGTTTTGAAATCTCTTTCGGTAAAGAATACACCTATTACTTTTAGGTTTCCTTTAGTAGAAATTCTAAGCTGTGGGTTTCGTGAAAACGGCTGAAATGGTACTCCAGTATTAAAAGAGTATGTGCCAGGAAATACGGCAGTTACGAACATAGGATGCCAATATTGTCCCATAAGTATATCCACTTTGTCGTTTGATAGTTTTACGAAAGCATGTCGTAAACGCATTTCGCCAATTGTAGCATTGCTGTTGCCAAAAAAAGCTGCTTCGAGAACACCAGAGGTTTTCATACCAAAAAAATCGGGTCCTGTAATCGAACCTTTCAGTCGAGACTGTATGCCCAAAATATTGAAATTAGTTTGGGCATTTAGGTCTTTTCCTGCATCGTCCTTATCTTCTTTTTCTGGAGCAATTAAGAAATGTCCCTCTCTGGCATTTACTGTTTGGCGAGTGTCAAACATGTAATCGGCTTTTATAAAGCCACTCCACTTTATACCAAATTTCTTTTCGGCATCAGTTTCCTGAGCCATACTGTTATTTACTATTCCTAAAAAAAACAATAGCAAAATAAATGTGTACTTTTTCATAAGATTAAAAATTTAAGTTAAAATTCATTATTTACTGGGAACAATTTTAAGAACAAAACTTAAGTAAAAAAATTGAAGTATATATTTTTGGTAATAGTATACATTTAATGTAAAGCAAAATATTAATCTTTAAATCGTTTCCATTTGATTAACATGAATTTATCGCCAAGTTCTGTCACCACTACACCAGAGCCTATCATATTAGCAGGGTTGGAAAAAAAAACAGCCAGCTCTTGTGCATTTAGAATTTTATAAGTTGAATAATATTCAAAATTATAAGGTCTTTTAATATTATATTTTTTTACCCAGTTCATTATACTAACGTGCGATACGCCTAAAATCCGTTCTATTTCACGATATGTTAAGCCTTCTAAATAAAGCTGTAAAGCTTTGTTTACATAATAGTTATCAATAGACTTTCCTTTTTTATTTACAGAAAAATAATAATTACATTTTTTACATTTGTAGCGTTGTCGTTGCTTTACTATTCCGCTTTTAACAAACTCTTTTGAATTACAATGTGGACAAAATTCTATTTTCATACGTATTTTTATTTATTATTTTTTTATATAAATGCAAATATATTAATTTAGCATAACTATACAAAATTAGCAATAATTATTTTGGGGTTTTTTATAACAAAAAACAAACTGTGTATTGTGATCTGTTATAAATTAGTTAAGGTCTTAAACTCAGAACTCACAAAAAGAGTCAAATTGAACAAAAATAATGGCAAATTAAAATGAAAGATTTATATTGAATATAAAATGTAGAATATCGAATATTGGGCAAGTTTCATTTTTAAATGTTTTTTAGCTAACAGTTTAAAAAACAGATGAAAATTTTATAAATATACGAGAGTTAAATGCCTTTAGGCATGATCTATAGGCATGCCCCGATGGTAATCGGGGGTAAATATAAATAATATGCTCTCAAATACCGTAGGCATGGGCTATTCACCTAATTTTATGCTGATTAAGAGGTCATGCCTATGGCATTTTGGGAAAATATTTGCATTTATGTCCACCGATTACTACTGGTGGCATGCCTATGGGGCTCTAATTGCTCATTCACAATTAATCTAAAGGCATTTAAAGTAATATTTTAGTTATCATAGAAACATTGTATTTTTCACATTCTGCATTCAATATTCGATATTTTTTTTATTTATTAATAACTTTTAGGTAAATTTTATTAACCTTTAACTTGCGATTGTTTTTTTGAAAAAGAACTGTTTTTGTGAGTTCTTAAACTTTATTAATCGTTAAAAAATAACTTTACGATGTGTTTTTTGTAAGATACTTATATTAGGTGTAAACCAATTCGTAGTTTATAATTCATCATTTCTTTATTAACTTACGATTGTTTTTAAAAAAAAGAGGCAAGTTTCATTTTGACTGTTTTTTAGTTCTACTTTACGAACTTAAAAGGTATTAAAAATAAGATGTTTAGCATTCTTTAGTTCAAAAAAATGCTTAGTATTTTGAA
>JAOZVK010000414.1 GCA_029938185.1 Bacteroidales bacterium
TTGCTTGATGAAAATATTATTGGTATTCCCAAAAAAAATATTATTGTTTCGCTAAATGAAACTAAGGCACAGATAGAAAGTCGATTATACGACTTGATTAAACTTAGCAAAAACGAAAACTCCGATTTGTTTGTATATTACTCAGGACATGGTTGTCCAGATTTTTTTGGCGACAACTATAATGTTTATCTTACCACACACTCTACCAATACAAAAAAAATAAAACAAGGAGCAATTAGTACGAGCGATTTTGCCGATTATTTGAAACAATGCCGCTCCAAAACAAAATTTATTGTAATTGATGCCTGTTATAGTGGCGAAATTCATTTTGCAGGAGCAATGAGCGATGCAGAAAGCCAAATAAAAGCAGAGATTAATAAATTTAAAGGCTCATATGTTATGACCTCTGCATCAAGAGATAATCCTTCGCGCTTTCCTGATAAAAATACAGACGAACCTACATATTTTACAGGCGAATTTATTAATGTTTTGAAAAACGGCATTAACAAAAAAACCGAAGAGCTGACAACAAATGATATTTTTAATAATATAAAAAACAATTTATCTAAACAAAATTTGCCCGAACCACAATCTTCTAATTTCCTGAATGCCGACAAAATAGTATTTGCACGAAATATAAAATTTGACAAAGAAACCGATAAACGAAAAGAAATTAAAACTAAAATAAATAATGCAAACAAAATAGTTATAAACCAAGATTATGATGTTGCAAAAATATATTTGCTCACGCTAAAAACCGAAGCAACTAAACTAAAAACAGGCAATGATTTGTTAAACGAAATAAATAGTTTGATAGATGACTGTACATATAAAGCAAAATATAAACCTTTTTTTGAAAAGCATTTTAAAAAACAATTTGAAACCATTTTGAATAATGCTAATACCAAAATAGACAAACTAAACAGAATAGACAAAAACAAAAACTCAAAAATTGAGCAATTAAAAACAACTATAAACAACGAATTAGCAAAATATAGAGAGCTAAAAAAAGAAAAAACAAATTTAGAAAATAGAATTAAACAGCTTTATAAAACTACTGAAAACAAGCAAGATGATTATGAATTAGAAAATAAAAGGTTACAAATTGTAGAATTACAAAAAACCATAGAAGAAAATAAAATTTTATATGAAAAAGAAAAACTAAATTTAGAAACAAAAGAGAATAAACTGATATTGCTACAAAAAAATATTGATACTGAAAAAAGAAAAATTAATAAGCTTACAGACGACAAAAATGGAACCCTTAAACTATTAAACAATACAACACAAAAATATAATATATTAAAAACTGAAAATGATTTTATAAATAAAAATATTTCTGAAAAAGTAAAACAGGGTTTAAAAAAACAATATATTATAGTAATACCTATTTTTGTTGTACTATTGATTTTATCTTTTTGGTGGGGTAGCACTTATAGTACAGATAATACCACAGAAAATAATACTACTGATGTTAAAACTAAAAAAGACTCAACCAAAGAAGAGAAAAAAACAAAAGACACAAAAAAAACAGAAAAACCAAAAACCATCAAAGAATTTGGAACTTTTGTATTAGTAAAAGGCGGAACATTCCAAATGGGTAGCAATGATTACGGTAATGAAAAACCAAAACACCCTGTAACACTTAATGATTTTTATATAGCAAAATATGAAGTAACACAAAAACAATGGAAAGAAATAATGGGAACAAACCCAAGCCATTTTAAAGGCGATAACAGACCTGTTGAAAGAGTAAGCTGGAACGATGTACAAGAATTTATAAAAAAACTAAATAAAAAAACCGGCAAAACATACCGACTACCCACAGAAGCCGAGTGGGAATATGCAGCAAGAGGTGGGCATTATTTAAACCTGACAGGTTTGCGCTATGCAGGCAGCAACAATATTAATGAAGTTGCTTGGCATAATGGCAATAGTGGAAATAAAACTCACATAGTAGGACAAAAAAAACCAAACCAACTTGGATTATACGATATGAGTGGTAATGTGTTCGAATGGTGTCAAGACAAATGGCACAATGATTATAAAAACGCTCCAAAAGATGGTAGTGCTTGGGAAAGTGGAACTGGCGCTTATCGTGTTCATCGTGGTGGTAGTTGGAACGATGGCAGTAATAACTGTCGTATTGCTTATCGTAGCAACTACAATTCTACCAGCAGTCACATCATCTTGGGGTTTCGCTTGGCGCTTAGTCATTAGTTTAATACAGTTTGTCCAGCTTTGTTTTGAGCTAAAAATAAGTAATAATAAATATCAAAAACTAAGAGTATAGTGTAAATAAAAACACTTACAAGTTAGTTTTTGAACGATTTTTTTCTTTAAAATATTGTGTAACTGTAAAACTTTAGACCTAACTTAATGATTTACATTATCAATTATTTGAGAATTGTCAAAAAAAAAATCAAAACAGACAAAGTCTGTATTCACAACTTTTTTATTAAATAGTCTTTTGCACTAATGCGTAAGCAACTATAAATTTAGGTCGAAGACCTTAGATTAAATATTACCAAATTTTGGCATTTTTCATAAATTACAAAAAGTAGTTGACACTTTTTTTATTCTTAAAAACCTTATTTTTTATTTTAAACCTTAATAGAAAATAAATATGACCAAAATTTCTTAAACCTCAGAACTCACAAAAAGCGTCAAATTGAACAAAAACAATGGCAAATTAATTTATGGGGTGTTGACAGATTATTAACACCCCAGTCGAAGACCTTAGCCACTTATTTAAATATAAAAAAAACAGTGAATTAAAAAAATCCACTGTTTTATTATATTAAAGTTAAAAAATATTTACTCTATTCTGTTTCTGTTTCTGTTTCTGTTTTTGTTTTTGCAACTCCACCAAAACGATAAGTTAAACCTAAAGAACCTATATATGCAGTTTTTTTGTAAGATTCTGTAATTGATGTTCCTGTAACTCCTGCTGGTGTATTACTATATGTAAAAGTTTTATCTCCTTCATTATACATTGAATATGAGAAACCTAATTCAAGACAAAAACGATCAGTTATTTTTGCAGCACCACCAAAACCAATAGTACTCGAATTTAGCCTTGGACTCATACTTGACTGATAAACAGCATTAGCCGACTGAGTAGCATATAAGTAACCAGCACTCAATGTTAGCATATCCGACAGACTATACTCAGCTCCTAATGCAAGTTCGTAGGAATTTGCAGTTAAATATGCCATTTTTTCGCCTTCAAATGTTTTTTCACCATCATTTGTAACAAACTCACCTGCATCATCTCTGTTTCCATATTTGGCTGATAAATCCATATAATAATGGAAACCTGCTTGTATTCTTAATTTTTCAGATACTTTATATCTTACACCTACAGATAAAAAACTTGGCATTTCAGCAGGAAGTTCTTCATCGACAACAAACATACCGAAATCATCTTTTGTAACATCATTTTTTATTTCCAAAGGTGTTTTGTGTTCATATTTTAAAGCTATACCTAAATCGCCATCCAAAAGACTAATATCTACACTTATAATAGGTGTAAATGAATTACCGTCTTGTTTTACGTCAAGCTCTTTGTCACCAGTGGCTGCAGCAAGGTCAGTCATACCGGCACTTGCACTAGTATATCCTGCTTGTACTTCATCCAATGTTAGAGCATCTGCACTTGTAACACCATATTGGGCTAAGACAGAGGCAGGCACTCCAGCACCAAGAGCAGTTGCACTAGCAGCTGTTGCAGGATTCAATTTAAGTTGTGCTATTGTTAAAGCTCCATTTCCACCTACAGCAGTTTTAAGAGCTCCTGTACTATTTGCAGCACCAGCTAATTTAGCTGCAGCATCAGTTGCATAGTCTTGCACTTTTACCATATCTCCACCTGCGGCGTTTGCCATAATGCTTTTAATATGTCCCTCATAAGTGTTTCTTGCCATTAGGTATCTACCACCTACACCTACCGAAATCATATCGTTTATTTTGTATGAAACTCCTGCTTGTAATCCAAAATATGCAGATGTACCTTTAAGATAAATATCAGCACTATAGTTAGTGGCACCTAAAACTCCTTTCAAATCGGCAATACCTCTTTCAAAATCAGGTAATCCTTTGTCAAACTCGGCACTACCACCGCCACCAACAACTGCAAATCCAGCCCACACTACAAATTTTCCTTTTTTATAAGCTGCATAAAACGAAGGAAAGAAAGGTGCTTGTGCAACTCCTTCATAAGTTTGCTCATTAAGTGCAGCATAGCCTGCATTAATTTCGCGTGGTTGAACTACTGTTTGATGGTTAAACTGTATATGGAATCCATCGTCTAAACGTGTCAAACCTGCAGGATTGTATAAAACGGCATCCACGCCAACCGATGCATCTCTTACCATAGTTCGTACCCATGATGCACTTTGGTTTGTATTCGTAACTATACCTCCTGCAAAAGCTGCAAAAGATAATAAAAAGCTAAATAAAAAAATTGATAATCTTTTCATAATTAAAATATAGTTTAAGTTAATGTATTTATATAGTGCAAATATATAGATATTTTCATAACTACCAACATTAAATTATTATTTTTTTATAAAAGTCATTTTTATTGTTGAAGAAATGTTTATTTTGCTGATGTTGTTTGTTTGGGGATTGGGGATTGGGGATTGGGGATTGGGGATTGGGGATTAGATTAAGGATTAAGGATTGGGGATTAGGGATTAGGGATTGGGGATTAGGGATTGGGGATTGGGGATTAGGGATTAAGGATTGGGGATTAGGGATTAGGGATTAGGGATTAGGGATTAGGGATTAGAGGGTAGGGGATTGGGGATTAGGGATTAAGGATTAAGGATTAAGGATTGGGGATTAGGGATTGGGGATTAGGGATTAAGGATTGGGGATTGGGGATTATGGATTAGAGGGTAGGGGATCTACCCTTTTAAAGTTGGAGAGAGTTGAAAATTAATTTGTTATAATTTATATGTAAGAGCAAATCGGTCAAACTGGTGTACTTTTGTCCAACTTTAAATGGGTAGCTTAAAAATCATTTAAGAAGAGATTAAAATTAAATTTTATATTTTTTCGGACAATCAACACCGTTTAGTAAGGACTATCAAAAGTAAGTTCTCAATAGTTAGGAAGTTACGACTTATAAATTACGAATTGGTTTACACCTGGGCTTATAAAAACTAATAATTTACAAAATATTATTAGTTCTAATTTTATTCTTTTTTTTATTGTATTGCTTTTGCCCTCAGGGCAAAAAACTTGAGAAATAAAAATTCAAAATACTAAGCGTTTTTTGACATTTTTCATAAATGTCAAAAAGTAGTTGACACTTTTTTTATTCTTAAAAACCTT
>JAOZVK010000415.1 GCA_029938185.1 Bacteroidales bacterium
AATTTGAACTTGTCGAAAAATGATAAATCAGACAGCGATTATGAAAAATATTAACTGTAAAAAAATATCTAATTCAGGTTTTACATAAACAGATAAACGACTATATAACAATAGAATAGGGATTTTTGATAACTACAAAACGGTTTTCAAAATTCTATATTTAACAATTTTTAAATGGAAATAATGCTATGCAACTCTTTGATTAATTTGTTCGCCTGTTTGATGATTTTTATTAACGCATTAGAATGACAAGGCAGATAATCAATTTTTCCTGCGTTTCATTTGTAAAAATTAATTATCTACCTTGACATTCTTTTGTGTCGATACGAAAGATAATGAAATACTGCTAACGGATTGATTAAAAACCACACAAACCACCGCAAGCAAGAAGTTACCGATATGCTTAACTAAAACAACATAAAACAATTTGACAAAACAGATATAAACAGTAAATTTGCAGAAAATTAAAAACATATGACATACAACCTCAATAAACAATACAGATGCACAATTATAAGAGGAAAGTCAATCTCAAAAATGGATGACTTACTTCCTGTATATGCTGAAATATTAAATGAAATTTGTCCAATATCTGCAAAAAGTTTTAGTTCAATTTTCGATAAAAACTTATCACAATACATTAAAGATGAAGCAAAAACAATTAAAAATCACAGAACTGAAAATGCAGGAAAATTACTTGCAATGTATTTTGAGAAAGACGGAATTATTTACGCATCAGAACGAACCAAAAAATTCTTAAAAGATAACGACCAACCTGCATTCTTCAAAAGTGTCTGTTTTAATTTTCAACAGCCAAACGGTTCACAGAAAATTCAAACGACAAAAGAAAAAATTACAAATAAAATAAAACTCAAACCATATCATTTTATTCTTTCATTATTAAAAATTGCAAATGACAATGAAATTGTTTTAACTAAGCATGAATTAGGGTTTTACGCTTTAAATTCATTAGACGTTTTACAAGGAAAAATCAAGGCAATTTCTGTTTATAACAAAATAATTAAAGACAGAAACCAAAATATAAATAGAAGAGTTGAGACAGAAGGCAAAGCATATTCTTATGCAATGCAACACATTAACGAACAATTTGATTATTTAGAGTTAGCAAACCTAATAAGAAAGGACAGTTCAAATATTAGGTTAAATGCAAAAGAACATAAAGCCGTAGAACTTTTCATTAATAATCTTGATACAAAAATTGGCTTTGATATTTACAAATATGACTTTACACAAGAAAAAATTGGAAAACAAATATCAACAGACTGGCAAGAATACTATGGCAATATTTCAGAAATAGAAGAAAAGAAATTCCATACAGAAATCCAAAGTTTAGAGGATAAACCTACAAAATCACCAATATCACCTATGGAAATTGGTGATGAAGGCGAAAATTTTGTTTTAAATACAGAAAAAGAAATTGTAAAATCATTCAATCCAAGACTTGTAAATAAAGTAAATCATCATGGAAAAACAAGGGGCTTAGGTTATGATATAACCTCGATTGAAGCGAAAAGAAATATTGAAAACCCTGAATTTCTAAGATATATTGAAGTAAAAGCCACAAAACGTGTTCACCCACCCGATTTATCTTCAACTTATGATACTGTAAATTTCACAAGGAATGAATGGGTTGCAGCTCAACAACATTCTGAACATTTCTATATTTATAGAGTTTATTTCACATCAAAAGGTATCTTTCTTAAAATTATAAAAAATCCTTACCTTAAAAATACAGAAGGTAAATTATATGCAGCACCACTAATGTATCGCGTTGAATTTAACGATAATGCAATTGATGAAAACCATAAATTCTTATATCATGAATAATTTAACTCAACAGATTAGTCAAATAAGCAATTATAAAATTGAAAGATTTGAGGAAAAAACACTATTCCAAAATAATAAATCAAGTTTAATAACAGAGCAAAAGATTATTTTTAATAATATTGAAAAGAACTTAAATTTTGAGTATGCAAACAACTTATCAAATCTTGTTCATTTTCAGTTATCTGCACAAACACCAATACAGCGTTGGTATCCATACAGAGAGGGATATTCAATTAAATTGGTTGATACATTTCTTAAACATTTAAAAATAAAAGGCAATGTTTTTGACCCCTTTGCTGGAAGTGGAACAACTTTACTGTCTGCAAGACATAAGAATTTGCAATCGTTTGGAATTGACGTAAATCCTATTTCAATACTAATTTCTAAGATTGCAAATACAAAATATAACAAAAATGATATTTTGCAAATAGCATCAGAACTTTCAATTTTTTCAAATTTAAAAGTCTCAAACAGTAACTTAAAAACAAGCTTTGAACTTGCAGGTAAAGTATTTAACAAAGACATATTACAAACCTTACTTCAAATAAAAGAACATATTTCAAGAATTGAAAATAAAAAGATTTATAATATATTTTTTGTTGCATGGCTTTCAATTATAGAAGAAGTCTCAAATGTTAAAAAAGAAGGAAACGGAATTAAATATAAAAACAGAAAACGAACCTCAAACGGATATTTTACAATAGAAAAAGAAAAATGGGAAGAAAGTGTTTTTCCAAAAGATAAATTTCAATTTGTAAAAATCAAATTCACACAGAAAATTAAGTTAATAAGCTCTGACATAAAAGAAAATTATGGCTCTATTGATAAAAAGCCTCAAATCTTCAATAATAATTGTGTTAATTTTAACGAACTTTTCAATGATGAAATAGAACTAACTTTTTTTTCCCCACCTTATTGCAATTCTTTTGATTATTTTGAAATTCATAAAGTGGAATTATGGTTAGGCGAATTTGTAAAAAACAAAGAAGAATTTAGACTATTGAAAAATAGTGGTTTTCGTTCAAATACAAATGCTTTAAACGGTAAACCTATAAATTACATCAATGGACATGTTGAAAACCTAATAAATTTATTCGATACTAAACGCCTTTGGAATAAACGAATACCAAATGTAGTGAGAGGATACTTTGATGATATGCACAGTTTATTGAAAAACTTATACAATCAAACTACAAAATCCGGATATGTAGGAATTGTTGTTGGTAATTCGGCATATTCAGGCGTAATTATTCCAACAGATGCAATAATTGCAGATTTTGCAAGAGAAATCGGTTTTACAGTTGAAAATATTTTCATAACAAGACATTTAACAACAAGTTCACAACAAAAAATTGAATTATCACAATTAAATAATTTTCTTAGAGAAAGTATCATTATCTTAAAAAAATGAACGAAGAATTAAAACTACAAACTGTTAATGAAAAAATTCCGATAAATATTGACAATGACACAATCCTAAACATTAACACAAAAAGTGTTAATAAATTAACGCATGGATTTCATAAATATCCGGGAAAATATATTCCTCAAATACCAAATTGGGCAATAAAAAAGTATTTAAACAATAACAAAACAAATACAATAATTGACCCTTTTTGCGGTTCAGGAACTACATTAGTAGAAGGCTTGACAGAAGGAAACAATGTAATAGGTGTTGATATTGACCCATTGTCTGTTTTGATTTCAAAAGTTAAAACTACACATATTGATACTGAAAAGTTTGATATTATTTCAAAATGGATAATAAAAAAAATTAAAGATAATTCAGTTAAAGGACAATTTACCCCCCGAATTGAAACTTTAAATCATTGGTTTACGCAAGAGGCGATTGAAAAATTGTCTAAAATTCGTTTTTTAATTAATAATATTCCCGATAAATTTGAATGTGATGAGAATATTAAAAATGCCTTTTATATTTGTTTTTCATCAATCATAAGAAGAGTGTCAAATGCAGATAATCAATCGCAAAAAACGTATGTTTCACATACCAAAATTAAAAAACCAACAGAAGTATATTCTCTTTTTTTTAATCAATTAAAACATTACCAAGAACGATTTAATGATTTTGCAATTGAAACAGATAGGAAATTTAAAAGCGAAATTATTAATACATCAAGTTCTGAAAAAATATCGGAAATTTTAAAAAACATAACAATTGATTTAGCAATCACTTCACCGCCATACATAAAAGCAATTGATTACATTTATAATCAAATGGCTGAACTTTTTTGGATTGGTGATTTGTTTAAAATGGAAACACAACCAAAGCAAAATATTCTAAAAAATCAATATATCGGAAATAAACAGATTAAAAAAATAGAATATTCAGACTACAATCCTTATGAGAAAAAGACACATTTACATGAGTTAGATATTATATTAGAACAAATATTTACTCTTGATGCAAAAAACGGACAAAAACATGCTTATATTACACAAAAATATTTTGCTGAAATGGAAAATCATTTTGCCGAAATGAAAAAATTGTTAAAACTAAAAACTCATTATATTATGGTTGTTGGTGATAGCACTGTAAGCGATATTTATGTAGAAACAGCTAATATAATAAGCAGGATAGCCGAAAGAAATGGATTTAAACTCATCAATAAATGGGGATATAAAATAAAAAACCGTTATATGAGATTTGATAGAAAAGGTAGAGGTGGGATAATAAATATTGATTGGGTTTTAGACTTTGAAAGAATGAAAAAATAAGCATATCATTTTGTTGGTTGTCATTTTGTTTTTGGTGTTTTTCGGGTGCTTCGCACCACGGAAAAACACCAAAAACAAAACGCCACCAACAAGTTACCGTTAAGTTTAATTGCAATTATGGTAACAAAAAAAAATACAAAACGATAATTTATCAAAATCATTCGGAAATTTCATTATTCGAATTAAATTTTTTTGACAATAAAATAAAAGAACCAAAAGACTTTATTTTAAAATTATCTGATTTTTCGGAATTAATAGGACATCAAAAACCAAAATTTATTCTTTTCAATAAATATACAGAAAACATTGAAATTGAGACACTTTTGAGGGATTTTATTCCAAGATTTATTTACGAAACAATATTTGATTTTGGAGTAAAAAAGATATTCTTTTTATCCAAAAAACAATATGAAATAGCAAGTAAAATTACAAAAGGAAAAAATATTATAGTATTTGAAAATATTAGTAAAATTTATGATTATATTGCAAAAAAATAAGAATTAAATTGTTGAAAAATACATATTTAAACGATTTGACAAACAAAGAGGATGGAAAATTTACGCATTAATAATTTTTGATTTTGCCAAAATTTCGCAAGTTGTTTTTTTTCAAAAAATACGTTATTAAGTTTCTGAAAAATAGATATTTAAGAAATTTGATAAACAAAAAAGGCGGAAAATTTACGGTTCGATAGATTTTAATATTTTCGCAAAAATCCGCAAGTTGATAATTTTTCAAAAAACGATGTTTAAATTT
>JAOZVK010000416.1 GCA_029938185.1 Bacteroidales bacterium
TTAAATGCTAAACATCTTATTTTTAGCATTATTTAAGTTCGTAAAGTAGAAGTAAGCAACATTAAATAGGTCGAAGACCTTATGATACTTATATGTAATGAAGCTACAAACAGAATTTCTAAATTATTTTGCTCATTGAGCCTCTGTATAATCCTAAAAAACTTTGTGTTTTTTAGCACAGTTATACTACAAATATGTTATAAGGAAATCTACTTTAAAATATACAAGTCTACAAATTCCATATATGAAAATACTTAATAAATATTAGTCAAAACTTATAAAAAGTAAAAAATAATATAAGTATTCTTACAAAAATATTTACTTATTTATTAAAAATTATATTCAGAAATACAGTTAGTTATATGTAAAATAAAATTGTCATTAAATAGCTTTAAGACCTTATTTTTTAATATTATTATTAATTTAAAAATATTTTTATTACTATTGCTTTGTAAAATTTGGCTCTGGAGCCTTTTAATGTAGTTGGCATATAAAACTGCGTTTTAAATAAATTTGTGTGTAAATAAAATAAGAACCAAAAATATATAATTGATGAAATTGTTAGAAGGAAAAACCGCATTGATAACAGGAGCAGCAAGAGGAATAGGTAAAGCAATTGCTCTAAAATTTGCAGAACAAGGAGCCAACATAGCATTCACAGATATTGCAATTGATGATAATGCCAAAAACTTAGAGGCAGAATTGAATAATATGGGTGTAAAAGCTATTGCGTATACATCAGATGCAAGCAATTTTGAACAATCTATTGAGCTTGGTAAAACAATTGCAAAAGATTTTGAAAGAATTGATATTTTAGTAAATAATGCAGGAATAACTCGTGATACATTATTGATGAGAATGTCTGAAAGCCAGTGGGATAGCGTGATTGCTATTAATTTAAAATCTGTTTTTAATTTAACAAAAGCAATACAAGGCATAATGCTAAAGCAAAGAAGTGGGTCAATAATCAATATGAGTTCCATAGTTGGAGTTGGAGGAAATGCTGGACAAGCAAATTATTCAGCTTCAAAAGCAGGAATGATTGGGTTTACAAAATCAGTTGCAAAGGAATTGGGTGTCCGAAATATAAGATGTAATGCAATTGCACCTGGATATATTGAAACCGAAATGACTTCAAAATTATCAGAAGAACAAAGAAAAGAATGGGTAAAAGCAATACCATTAAGACGTGCTGGAACTCCAGAAGATGTTGCCAATGCAGCTATATTTTTGGCTTCGGATTTATCGACATATATAAGTGGACAAGTACTAAATGTTACTGGAGCAATGTTAATATAAATATAATTACTAATCAATAAAAACAAACTATGTCAGAAGAAAGTAATAAATTAATATCCGGTTTAGGGGCTTCGATTGAAAACTCTGCAAAACCAAAAAAGAAATTAGGAAAAGTAAACGTTAGTTCATTAAATGTACGAAGTAAGCCAGACAAAACAGGAAGTAAAATAGGTAAGCTTAAATTTAATGAAGAAGTTGAGATATTAGAAAAAACAGGAAAATGGTATAAGATAAATAAGGATTCTCTTGATGCATATGTTGTTGGAAAATATATTACAGATATTACTGATGGAGAAGTAGTTGAAGCCTTGATAGTGGGATACGTAACAGTTGGTTCTTTAAATGTTCGTAACACGATTAAAGGAGACGTTGTTGGTAAACTTAAAAAAGATGAAACAGTTGATATCGTTGAGGATATAAATGGGTGGTATAAAATAAAGTTTGAAGATGATTTTGCTTATGTTTCAGATAAATATATAACAACAAAAGAACCTAAAGCCCCTACAGGATATTTATATCAAGATAAAAATATTCAAACAGTAGCTATGATTCCAGCTAAGAAATTAGCAGTAACAGGTGGAAGAACAAGTAAAATTATTGCCGAAACATACAATAAATTTGGTGGTTTGTTGGAAGTATTGGCTAGTAAAACTGGAATAGAGGTTGCGACATCAATTGCAGTTATGAGTGTAGAAAGTGGAGGAAAAGGTTTTGAAGACGGAAAAGCAATAATTAGATTTGAGAATCATTTATTTTTTAGATTATGGGGCAAAAAAAATCCTGATACATTTAAAAAATATTTTAAATATGGTAGTCCAAAACAATGGTTGGGACACAAGTTTCGTAACAATGTAAAGTCAGAATGGGCTGATTTTCATGGAAAACAAACTAAAGAGTGGGAAGTATTGGAATTTGCTCGCAAACTAAGTAACGATGATGCTTTGAAATCAATAAGTATAGGATTACCACAAATACTTGGTAGTAATTATAAAATGATTGGCTACGCAAATGTTAAAGAAATGTTTGATAACTTTGCTGGTGATATTAGATATCAAATTATGGGTTTATTTGATTTCTTTACACCAAGAATGAAAAAAGCTCTTAAAAATCACGATTTTGTTAATTTTGCGAAATACTATAATGGTCCCGGACAAGCTAGTAGATATGGCAAGTTTATACAAGATTTTTACGAAGCATTTCCAAAAAAGTAAGTCTAATATACTTTAAATGGTACAATTGTTCAATGATACAATGGTACAATACTTTGATTAATAATTGATAACAGTTTGTTAATGTTAAAACTATAATCGTTTAGAGTATATAAGTTTTTTAGCATATAAGTAGTCTAATAAAAGTTTTTCGACATTTGTTTTTTTACAATCAGCTATTTGACAATAGTTTGTAAATACGCGTAAGCCACATTAAATAGGTCGAAGACCTTATGTGTTGTTAAATTACATATTATTTTAAGATGTTATTAGAATTGAGTAAGCATTATTAAATAGGTCGAAGACCTTAATTATGAATAGTTAAAATGAAAACAAGCTTAGTAACTGAATACCCTTTGTGGTATATTATTTTTTGTTTTTTACTGGCTTTTTTATATGGTTTTTTATTATACCGAAAAGATAAAAACTTTTCCGAATTAAATATAAATAAAATACGGCTTATGGCATTATTGCGTATATTAGCCGTATTTTTTATATCTTTTTTATTACTATCACCATTATTTAAAAGTATCACTAAACAGATAGAAAAACCTATAATTATCTTTGCTCAAGATAACTCGGAGTCTGTTGTTATAAATAAAAAAAGTGAATTTAAAAAACAATATAAAAGCAAGATAAACAGTATAATAAATAGTTTTTCTGAAGAATATACAATAAAAACCTATACTTTTGGTGAAAAAATAAGAAAAAACCAAAAGTTTGAATTTAATGAAAAATATACTGATTTTTCTTCATTATTTAAAGAAATAAATAATAAGTATTTTAATAGAAATGTTGGGGCACTTATTATTGCCAGTGATGGTATATACAATAAAGGAACTAATCCAATTTATGTTGCATCAGATATAAATTTTCCTTTGTACACGATAGCTATGGGTAATGCAGATGCTATGCGTGATGTTATTTTATCTAAAGTAATGACAAATAAAATTGCCTTTCTTGGAAATAAATTTCCGATTAGAGCATATGTTGAAATGAAAGAATATAAGGCAGCAAAAACACTATTAAAGGTTTATCATTATAAAAATGGTTTGGGGAGTTCTAAAACTTTAGTTTTTTCAAAAGAAATTAATGCTAAAAATAATGATTATTCTGAAATTGTTGATATTGAATTAGAAGCAAAACAAATAGGTATTCAATTTTATAAAATTGAACTTCAGGGATTAGAGTCTGAACTAAATCTAAAAAATAATACTAAAGATATTATAATTGATGTAGTTGATAGTAAGCAAAAAATACTTATTTTAGCAAATTCACCACATCCTGATATTACTGCAATAAAAAGTGCTTTAGAAATTAATAAAAACTACCATGTTGATTTTTACATGATTAAAAAGTTTAAAGAGAATATTGAAAAATACAATTTAGTTATTTTACATCAAATTCCTTCATTAACCAATTCAGCATCATCTTTTTTATCAAAATTAAGCAAAAATGAAATACCTTTATTATTTGTAACCGGCTCTCAAACTTCATATTATATGTTAAATAATTTGATTTTGGACTTAAATATTCAACATAGAAGAAAAACTTTTGATAATGCTATG
Organism: Bacteroidales bacterium; assembly: GCA_029938185.1. Taxonomy (GTDB): domain Bacteria; phylum Bacteroidota; class Bacteroidia; order Bacteroidales; family JAOZVK01; genus JAOZVK01. The sequence goes on from JAOZVK010000416.1 coordinate 4,076, forward strand.
CCTTTGCTAAACGAAAATTTTGACCTATTTGAATTAGACAATAATACAAAAAAATTTATTAGAAATGCACCCCCATTATTGACACCATTTGGTAATTATACTTTTAGTGCTGGTTCAAAAGTTTTGTTAAATCAAAGAATTAGAAGTGTTAAAACAAACAAACCAATGATTTTATTTAATAATGCAACTAGTACTAATAAAAAAATTGGTTTTATAGTAGGTGAAGGTTTATGGCGATGGAAAATAGATTCGTATGTGCAAACAAAAAGCCATGATGTATATAATGAATTAATCAATAAAATTATTCAATATTTATCAATTAAAATAAATAAAGATAGATTTATTGTTAAAAGTAAACGCATTATATCCGAAAATGAAACTCTTGAATTTAAGGCAGAATTATATAACAAAAGTTATGAGTTAATAAATAAACCCAATATCGAAATTATTATTAAAAATAGTGATAACAAATCGTTTAAATACAGTTTTACAAAGACAAATAAATCATATTATTTAAATGCTGGCAACTTTCCTATTGGAAATTACTCATATTCATCAAGAGTAAAAATTGATGGTAAGGTGAAAGTTAAAAGCGGAAAATTTGCGATAGTACCTGTCAATGTTGAGTCGGAAAATACAATTGCAAATCACAAACTTTTATATCGCTTGGCAAACGAAAATAATGGAAAAATGTTTACTGCTGACCAGCTTGATAGTCTGGTACTTATGATAAATGATAACAATAATATTGTAAGTATTATGCATACCGAAAAAAAATTGGAAAATATAATTAATTATAAATGGTTGTTTTTCTTGATTTTACTACTTATATCATCGGAGTGGTTTTTTAGAAAGTTTAATGGAACTTATTAATATCTTTGATTTATTTTTTGGGTTCTTCAAGCCTTTTAACGCTGCTTACACCTAAATAGTTTTACTATTATTGATTATCAGTTAATTAGAAAGCAAAAACAAATTTGAAGAACCATTTTTTGAAATATAACTAATTATATATCAAGCGAAAATATTATTAATTTGCTTGTAAGACCTTAACTAAAAGAAATGAATTATTATAGATTGATATATCTATTTATTATCGTTTTACTATTTTTTTCGTGTTCAAACAATAATAGTAATGTAAAATTTGAAACAGATAATAATGATACTTTGCTTGGTAGAACAAAAATAAAATATGCAAAAGGATTTGAAATAGAGAATTATAAAAATTATAAAATTCTTATAGTAAAAAAT